>CAZRNL010000401.1:0-3147 GCA_964601395.1 uncultured Silicimonas sp.
AGACCGTCATGTGCGGATAGAGCGCGTAGTTCTGGAACACCATGGCGATGTCGCGGTCCTTCGGCTCGATGTCGTTGACAATCGTATCGCCGATCAAGACCTCGCCTTCGGTGATGTCCTCCAGCCCCGCAATCATCCGCAACAGGGTCGATTTTCCGCAGCCGGACGGGCCGACGAGGATGACGAAGGCCCCATCGGGAATGTGGAAATCCACGCCGTGGATCACGGATACCTCGCCATAGGCCTTCCACACATCCTTGATCGTGATCGACGCCATGCTCTGCCCCTTCTTGTTCGGCCCTGATCAGACCTTGGCCTGCGGTTCACAGATGGCCCGCACGCTTTCCAGAACGGCATCGGGTTCGAACACATCCTTCCAGTCGTCCCGGAACAGCCGTTTCTTGGCCTGTTCGATGGCGTAAAGCGCCCCGTCGGAAAACTGCCCGCCTGGCAGCCAGCCGAACACGATGGCCATCTCGATGCCGATATGTCCCAGCATGAAATCCTCCGCCGCCTCGCGCGGAACACCCCGTTTCACGGCCTCGTCGACGGCTTCGCCCATGGCTGTGACCAGGGTGGCTCCCACAGTTTCCGACAGCGCCGGCTCAAGGATCGCAAGCTGCTCCACTGTCACCCGGTGCGACCGCATCACGGGCTTGTAGATCTCCCGCGCGATCTTCTCGCATTCGGCATAGTGCTCTTCGGGCCCCTGCATCAGCGCACAGACGATGGCCTGCGGCGCGGCAATGCCGCCGAAATGGTCGTCCTGCGCCTCGCGGGTCGGCTCCCACCGGTTGATCGGCGGATGGCAGGGATGCGTGACAAAGTAGGTGACATCGTTCCGTTCGGGCAGCAGTCCGGCATGAGGCGCTGCTGCGTCCAGCATCATCACCGCCGCGCCAGGTTTCAGCTTTTCGACGAACCCCGTCAGGATCGTGCCGATCAGCGCGTCGGGCACCGCCATGATGACCGCATCGGCCGAGGACAGGGCGTTGTCGGCATCCACACAGTCGATCCCGGTCTCCGCCTTCAGGCGCGCGCGTCCCTGTTCGCTCACCTCCACGTGGTCGATGTCAAACCCGGTTCCGACCAGGTTGCGCGACAGGCGTACACCCATCTTGCCACCTGCTCCAAGCAGAGCGATCTTGTTCATTTCCTCATGTCCTTCATTGTTGACCCGCGGTTCGCGTGCGAGCATCGGAACGCCGTGGCACCGGGCCAGGTGGCCCGGCGCGGTCTCCGTGATCTCAGTTGCCCATTTCGCGGCGCGCCGTGTCCACCTGTTCTTCCAGCAGCCGGTGGGCCTCGCCCACGGCTTCGGCAGGGTCCGCGTCCTCATAGGCGATCTTCTGGATCGCGCGGGCATAGAGGTTCGAATTCCACAACACGCTGATGTAGGGGTTGACCACATCGGTCGTGCTCAGAGTGCAGCTTTCGGAATCGATGGCGCCGGCGTGGAGGATCTCGCTGTAACCCTTGTCGCCGTCGGGATAGACGACATCGAACAGAAGATCTCCGTAGGTCTGAACGGTGGCGGCATCGGACCCCTGCAACGCTTCCATCGCGCCGGTTGTCGCGGGTGGATAGAGCAGCGGGCTGATTCCGCTCAGATCCGCCGCGTTTTCAGGCGTGAACACATATTCGATCCACTTCTTGCCGGTCTCCAGGCTGGGCGAATCCGCAAAGACGGCCAGGAACCGCCCGCCGGTCTGGGTGACCTGCATCTGGCCCATGGTGATCGGCGCAATCCCGACATTCTCCGCCAGATCGGGGTTCTGCCGCATGATCAGGTCCAGCGCGTGCCAATGCAGCACCATTGCCGCCCGCCCCGACCAGAAGGATTCCGGCGGCTCGTTGAAGGCCCAGGCGGCGGCATCGGGCGCCGAGAACTGCAAGAGATCCGCGTAGTAGGCCGCGGCTTCATGAGCACGGGGATGATCGAGGATCACGTTCAGGTCGCCGTCGAAGAAATCATGGCAGTTCTGCCACAACATCGTGCTGGCCATGATCGTGACCATGCGGTTCTCACCGCCTGCGAGGGCAATCCCGATCACGTCGCGCGAGTGCAACGCCTCGGCAGCGGCCCGCACTTCTTCCCAGGTTGTCGGCGGCTCGATCCCGGCCTCTTCGAACAGGTCCTTGCGATAGAAAAGCCGCGGTGCGGCGGGGGCCTGATTGATGGCATAAACCGTATCGTCGATGATCAGAAGCCGGTTGGGCAGGAACACCTCGCGCCCGCCAAGCGCCTCGACCACGTCATCGAGCGGCGCGAGGAGCCCTTCGGCGGCCAGACGCGCGGCTGTGCCCGGATCCGAATGGACCACATCCAGCGGCGCTCCGGCCTGCACGTAGGTTGCGATCCGCTGGTTGATCACACCGGCCGGGGCGTTCTCGAGGATCACGTCGGTGTTCGGGTTCGCCTCCATGAACCCTTGCGTCCAATTCCGCTGGATCGCGACCACGTCGGGGTCGGTTTCCTGGTTGAGATAGCGCACGACGTCGATGCCCTGCGCCTGCACCGCCGTGACAGCCATCGCGGACGCAAGGAGCGCGCCTGCCACTGTCGAAAGTCTGAAGTTCATGTCGTTTCCTCCCATTTGTTAAGTCGCATGACCGGTCATCCCTTGACCGCCCCGGCGCCGATTCCGGACACCATCTGCCGCGCGGCCAGCGCGAACAGGAACAGCACCGGCACCGTCGCCAACACCCCGGCGGCATTCACCAGCCCCCAGGAATAGACCGATGTTTCAAGGATCAACGATGCGATCCCCAGCGACACCGTGCGCTTGGGTTCGTCGCTGATCAGGACCAGCGAATAGAGCAGCTCGTTCCAGACCACGACGAAAGTGAACACGAACGAGGCCACGATGCCCGGCCAGGCCTGCGGCACGATCACCTTGCGGAAGGCCTGGAACCGGGTGCAGCCGTCGATCATCGCGGCTTCTTCCAGCGACCGCGGGATCGCCTCGATATAGGGTCTCAGGATCCACAGGGAAAACGGCAGCGTGATGGTCAGATAGGTGATCGCCAGCGCCGGCAGGCTGTTGAGCATCCCGAGGTTGAACCAGATCCGGAAGAACGGCAGCGCCAGCAGGATCGGCGGCAGCATGTAGATGAACAGGACGCCGAAGGTGAACGGCCGGGCGC
>CAZRNL010000402.1:0-3138 GCA_964601395.1 uncultured Silicimonas sp.
TCGGGCGATCAGGCCGACGCGGCGCGCGCGCTAGAGGCCTTGGTGCCGGTCAATATCCTTGGGCTAGGCGAGGGTCGCCAGCGATATGCCCTGTTCACCAATGACCAAGGGGGCATTCTGGACGATCTGATGGTTGCGAACCGGGGCGATCACATGTTCATCGTGGTGAACGCCGCCTGCAAGGCCGCCGATCTCGCGCATATGACCGAGCATCTTTCGGGAACGTGCGACGTTCAGCCAATTACCGATCGGGCGCTTCTGGCCCTGCAGGGCCCAAAGGCGGAAGTCGCGTTCGCCCGTCTCGTGCCTGCCGCCGCAGACATGCGTTTCATGGATGTGGCGGTGTTCGACTGGAAGGGTGCCGAATTGTGGGTTTCGCGTTCGGGCTACACCGGCGAGGACGGCTACGAAATCTCGGTGCCGGCAGAGAAAGCAGTTGCGCTGGCCGAGGCGCTGCTGGCGATGGAAGAGGTCGAGCCGGTCGGGCTTGGAGCACGCGACTCGCTGCGCCTCGAGGCCGGGCTTTGCCTTTACGGTTCCGATATCGACACCACGACAACGCCGGTGGAAGCGGGGCTCGAATGGGCAATGCAGAAGGCGCGCCGCAGAGGCGGCGAGCGCGAGGGCGGTTTTCCGGGTGCGGACGTGATCCTCGGTCAAATGGACACCGGCGCCCCCCGCCGTCGTGTCGGCCTGCTGCCCGAAGGGCGCGCGCCGATGCGGGCAGGCACCGAGATCTTTGCCGGTGACACCAAGGTGGGAGAGGTCACATCCGGCGCATTCGGCCCCTCGCTAGAAGCCCCGATGTCGATGGGCTACGTCGCCACCGAATTTGCCGCAACAGGCACTCGGCTGGAAGGTGACGTTCGCGGCAAGCGCATGCCCGTCATCGTCGCCGACCTGCCGTTCCGGCCCTCGAATTTCAAACGTTGACCAACAGGGAAAGAAACCCATGAAGTATACCGAAGATCACGAATGGCTCCGCGTCGAAGGCGACCTGGTCGTCGTCGGCATCACCGAACACGCTTCGACCCAACTGGGCGACGTTGTCTTCGTCGAATTGCCGGAGACCGAGACGGTCGTTGCCAAAGGTGACGAGATTTGCGTCATTGAAAGCGTCAAGGCCGCCTCTGATATCGTGGCCCCCGTGGACGGGGAAATCGTCCAGGTGAACGACGACCTGGCCGACAACCCGGGCCTTGTGAACGAAGACCCCACGGGAGCCGCATGGTTTTTCAAGATGAAGGTCGAGGACATGAGCCAACTCGACGATTTCATGTCTGAGGATGAGTACAACGAGATGATCGAGTGACCGGGATCGCCTGACCCGACCTTGTCCCGAACGGAGACCGAGATGACCTTCACGCCGACCGACTACCTGCCCTACGACTTCGCCAACCGCCGCCACATCGGACCGTCACCGGCCGAGATGGCGGACATGTTCAAGGTGCTTGGCGTGAAGGACCTTGACGAACTCATCGACCAGACCGTGCCCAAGTCCATTCGTCAGGCCGAACCGCTGGACTTCGGAAAGCCCCTGTCCGAGCGCGAGTTGCTTTACCATATGCGGCAGGTGGCTTTGAAGAACCAGGTCTTCACCACGATGGTCGGGCAGGGCTACTACGGTACGGTCACACCTCCCGCAATCCAGCGTAATATTCTCGAGAATCCCGCCTGGTATACGGCCTACACTCCGTACCAGCCCGAGATCAGCCAGGGGCGGCTCGAAGCTCTGCTGAACTATCAGACGATGATCTCCGACCTGACCGGGCTCGAGATCGCCAACGCGTCGCTTCTGGACGAGTCCACTGCCGCCGCCGAGGCGATGACAATGGCCGAGCGGGTGGCGAAGTCGAAAGCAAAGGCATTCTTCATCGACGAGAACTGTCATCCGCAGAACATCGAGGTGATGAAGACCCGCGCCGCGCCTCTGGGTATCGAATGTATCGTCGATGCACCGGAAAACCTTGATGCCGCTGCCGTCTTCGGAGCCATCTTCCAGTATCCCGGCACTTATGGCCACGTCCGCGACTTCACCGATCACATCGCCGCGCTGCATGCCGCCGGTGCGCTGGGCATTGTCATCGCCGATCCTCTTGCGCTGACGCTTCTGAAAGAGCCTGGCGCCATGGGAGCCGACATTGCCGTCGGTTCCACGCAGCGCTTCGGCGTGCCGATGGCATTCGGTGGCCCGCACGCCGGCTACATGGCCTGCAAGGATGCCCACAAGCGCGCCATGCCCGGCCGCCTTGTCGGTGTCTCGATCGATGCGCGCGGCAACAAGGCATATCGCCTGTCGCTCCAGACCCGCGAGCAGCATATCCGTCGCGAGAAAGCCACTTCGAACGTCTGCACGGCGCAGGCGCTTCTGGCCGTCATGGCGTCCTTCTATGGCGTCTTCCACGGCCCCGATGGACTGCGCGCCATTGCGCAGCGGATCCACCGCAAGACCGAACGGCTGGTAATGGGCCTTGAAGCGGGTGGTTACACCGTCGAGCCCAAGCTGTTCTTCGACACGGTGACGGTCGAGGTTGGCGCGCTTCAGGGTGTCATCATGGAAGCTGGCCGGCGCGAGAGGATCAACTTCCGCAAGGTCGGCGGCACCAGGATCGGCATCGCGGTCGACGAGACCATCCGCCCGGCGGTGCTCGAAGGCGTTTGGCGCGCCTTCGGTCTGGACATGAAGGCGGACGAGATCGAGGCGGGCTATACCCGCCTGCCGGTGGAACTGCACCGGACCACCGATTTCATGACCCACCCGACCTTCCACCACAACCGGGCCGAAACCGAAATGATGCGCTACATGCGCCGCCTCGCGGACCGCGACCTCGCGCTCGACCGCGCCATGATCCCGCTCGGCTCGTGCACGATGAAGCTGAACTCGGCCGCCGAGATGATGCCGATCACCTGGCCGGATTTCTCGAACATTCACCCGTTCGCTCCCGCCGATCAGGTTCAGGGCTATCATGAACTGATCGCGGACCTTTCTTCCAAGCTCTGCACCATCACCGGGTATGACGCGATGTCGATGCAACCCAACTCGGGTGCGCAGGGCGAATACGCCGGCCTCCTGACGATCATGGCTTATCACCGCGCGCGTGGTGACGAAGACCGCAAGGTCTGCCTGATCCCGGTCAA
>CAZRNL010000403.1:0-3135 GCA_964601395.1 uncultured Silicimonas sp.
CCCAGAACAACGCCCTCGGCGTCGATCAGGATCCAGTTCTTCTCGATGTCCGCCGGTGTTGCGGTGAACGTCTTCATGTGTCCATCAATCCAGAGAATTATTCGATGGTCGGTATGTCTTGCAACGGCAGCGTGCAGTCAAGAGCCGCTCGGAAGAATTTATCATTAAAATTCAATATCTTAAAAATTGGGTATCATAATACCCCATAGATCGGCCCTTCCGTTGCCCGTTTTGTTGCCCGACCGTGAACACTGAAATTACCAACAATCCGCCTTCATGCCACCCGGATGACGCCCGATTCGGGGTATAGTGACGACGGGCAGGCGCAGAATGCGTGCATTGCCCGGGGCCGGAGTGTTTCCACAGCCTCGTCGCGAGTTTCGGAGGTGTAACGTGATAGCTGGTATTTTTTTTTGTGTTTCGTGGCCGTGGGAATTACCCTGGGGGCAATGCTGTTCGGTCATGGCAGTGTCTTCCTGATCATGGCTGCGCTTTCCGGGGCCGGACTTCTGCTCGGACTTGTCTCGGTCGCTTATGCGCGCACCGACTTTGACCCGGAGAACCGGACCGCTAAGCATTGACGCTTAACGCGCAGCCGCGGCCGATCGAACCCGGACTCGGATATTTCTACCGCGTCAGGCCCAGTGCAGTGTGATCGCACATAGGACTTGGGCAGCGCTGAACGCCGGACTACACTCCCCCAGGACGAAGGGGAGTGACATGATGGACGGCGCCAACCACTTCCGACCGGGCAACACGCCGGACCTTCCTGCTCACATGAACGAGACATGCGACCTTGCGGTTGCCCGCCCGCCCGTTTCTGACCTCGTCGGCAAGACGCGCCCGGACCATTTCATCGTCAGAGACAACGAGGTCTATGCCGGCACGCATCTCATCATCGAAGTTGTGAACGGTACCGGTCTGGACGACGAAGCCCGCATCCGACAGGCTTTCCGCGACTGCGTGGCGGCCTGCGGAGCCACGCTACTGCATATTCACACCCACAGGTTCAGCCCCCAGGGCGTCTCGGGGGTGGCGGTGCTTGCCGAGTCCCACATCTCGGTCCACACGTGGCCCGAAATCGGCTACGGAGCCTTCGACGTCTTCATGTGCGGCGACACGCGCCCCTGGAAGGCCGTGGAGGTCCTGGCGGCAGCCTTCGAAACCCGGGACGTGCGCGTGAAAGAGCTTCGGCGCGGCCTCGGCATCGTCCCCGGCCCGTCGCAACGCACCTGCACCACAGCGGATGATGCAAACTCAGGATCAACGGTCTGATCCCGCGCCGCCCTTCAACAGACCCGAGCGAAGGGACCCAAACCTGGCACGTTTTGTTTCCGATCGGCTTGTCCCAAAGTCACTGCGTGCAGAAAAAGTCGGAGAGACATATGCCCTTCCAGAACCGAGTCCTCGCCACCGGCGAGATCGTCTCTCACCCTGCCCGCGGTCTTTTCATGGGCAACCGCGGCATCCTCCATGATGACCGAAAGCGTCTCGGTTCCGCGCGCTGGAAACACAAGGCCTGGATCATCTGTGAACTCTCGCACAAGGACTGGCACCGGAAGGTCATGTCGCCGGGAAACTACACCGAGCTATTCTTCCTCGACGAGGCCGTGGCACTTGCCGCAGGTCACCGACCCTGCAAACTCTGCCGCCGCGCCGAGTATCTCGCCTTCGCATCGGCTGCCGGCCACAACGGTCGCGCACCGGACCTCGACAGCCGGCTCCACACCGAGCGCACCATTCCCCGCCAGTACCAACAGCGCCGACACACAGCCACCATCGCCACTCTCCCCGATGGCGCGGTCCTGCTCGACGGCGTACCGCAACTTGTCCTCGGCCCAACCCTCCTGCCCGTCCGCCCCGACGGCTACGGCGCGCCCCGACCGCGTCCGGCTGAAGGGACGGTCGTTGTCCTCACCCCTCCCCTGACACTGATGGCGCTCCGGAACGGCTACCGCCCCCGGTTCCACCCATCTTCTTCTTGCTGAAATTGCTTCAGGGGAACGGCCGCAAGGCCGACAGGGGCAGTGCCTCTTCGGTTCCGTCCCTGAAGACCGACCTCAGGCCGACGCCGCCTTCTCTTCCAACGTCAGCCATTCTTCCTCGGCCGCCGCCAGCTTGGTCTGCCGCTCGGTCAGCGCCTCTGTCGCCTTGCGAAACTTCACCGGCTCGCGGGTGAACAACTCGGGGTCAGAAAGAAGCTCGCCCAGCTTCGCGATCTCTGCTTCCAGTCGGGATATAAAGCGCGGGAGTTCCTCAAGCCGGTGCTTTTCCGTGAAACTCAGCTTGGCAACCGGCTGTTTCACATCGGTTTTCGCCGCATTCGGACTTGGGCGATAGGCCCCGCCGACCGACTCCTCGACCAGACGCCGCTTCGGTGCGTAGTCCGACCAGCCGCCGGCATGAACGATGATCCGGCCCCGACCCTCCATCGCAACAGTGGTCGTCGCCACCCGATCCAGGAAGTCACGGTCGTGGCTGACCAGCAGCACCGTGCCGTCGTAGTCGTCGAGGATCTCCTGCAGAAGGTCCAGCGTCTCGATGTCGAGATCGTTGGTCGGCTCATCCAGCACCAGAAGGTTAGAAGGCTTGGCCATCAGTTTCGCCAGCAACAGCCTTGCCTTCTCGCCTCCGGACAGAGACTTCACCGGCGCTCGCGCCTGAGCCTCGTCGAACAGGAAGTCCTTGAGGTACCCCACCACATGCCGAGGTTGGCCGCGCACAAGAACCTGGTCGGCACGACCCGAAACACGCATGTCGCTGTCGCCCGTCAGGCTTTCCCACAAGGTCATCTCGGGGTCGAGCGCCGCGCGGCGCTGGTCGAAGACCGCCATTTCGAGATTTGTGCCCAAAAGCACTTTCCCCTCGTCCGGGCCGATCTTGCCGGTCAGCATCTCGATCAATGTCGTCTTGCCCACGCCATTCGGCCCGACAAAGGCAACCCGGTCGCCGCGCTGGATCTTGATCGAGAAGTCGCGGCAGATCACTTTGTCACCGTAAGTCTTTGATACCCCTTCAGCTTCGATTACACGTTTGCCGCTTTTCGGTCCGGATTCGAGCGCCATGGCCGCCGTACCCTCGCGCCGGATCTGACCCGCGCGTTCGGCTCGCAGCGCCTGCAACGCCCGCACGCGA
>CAZRNL010000404.1:0-3117 GCA_964601395.1 uncultured Silicimonas sp.
GCGGCGCGCCTGCGCGGTGAGGAAAACGCCGACGAGATCGACATGGGGCCCGACGGGCCGGTGTTCTCGTCGAACCACGCGGGCGGCATCCTGGGCGGCATCTCGACGGGGCAGGACATCGTGGTGCGCTTCGCGGTCAAGCCGACGTCGTCGATCCTGACGCCACGACGGACGATCACCCGGTCGGGTGAGGCGGCCGAGATCATCACCAAGGGCCGGCACGACCCCTGCGTCGGCATTCGCGCGGTGCCGGTGGCCGAAGCGATGGCGGCGGCGGTGATCCTGGACCACCTGCTTCTGGACCGGGGACAGACGGGCGGCGTGCGCGGACCCATCGGCTGATGTCGGACCGTTTCCTGGTTGTCATCCCCGCCGATCCGAAGGCGGAGTTGCCCGGGACGGCCGACGCCCTGCGCGAGGCGCTGGCGCGGATCGCCGGGACGGACGAGGCGCGGGTGAAGGATTACGGCAAGTTGCAGTTCATCGACTGCGGCGAGAACTTCGAGCGCACCCTCTGCCCGTCCTGCGGCGCGGAAATCACCCCCGAGCAGTGGAACGCCTGGATGGACGAGGACTGGCACGGCGAGGACGGGTTCCACCTGCACCGCCACATCGCGCCCTGCTGCGGGGCCGAGATCCGGCTGAACGCTCTGGTCTACGAAGAGCCGCAGGGGTTTGCACGCTGGTTTGTCGGGGCACGGAACGCGGGGCGCGGTCCGCTCGACGCGTCGGAGGTGGCCGAGTTGGAAGCTGTCGCCGGACTGCCGCTGATATCCGTCGCGCAAAACTATTGACCAGCGCGGTTTGCCGTCGCCAAACGGCGCTGCGCGGAGGATGATCGCCGAGTGAGTCGCACGTCCGTCATCCTGTTCGTATTCTTTTCGCATGCCTTGTCCGGCGGCAGTATTTTCGCGCGCATCCCCGACATCCAGCAGAACCTCGGACTGAGCGAGGGGATGCTCGGGCTGGCGCTGACCTGCGCCGCGGTCGGCGGGCTTGCCGCGAACCTTGTCGCGGGGCGGATCGTGAAGGTGTTGGGTGTCAAGCCGCTTCTGGTCTACGGGATTCCGGCGCTCGCGGCCTTTTCGGCCTTCGTGGCAATGGCTCCGTCCCTGACCCTTCTGCTGGTCGCGCTCTTGCTGATGGGCGTCACCTTCTCGCTGGCCAATGTGGCGATGAACGTCGAGGCCGACCGGGTCGAGGCGGCCGAAGGACGGCGCGTGATGAACCGTTGTCACGGCATCTGGAGCGCCGGGATGCTGACGGCGGCAATGATCGGCGTCTGGGCGCGTGCGGAAGCGATCAGCGCGGGCGCGCATCTGGCAGGGATCGTCCCCGTGATCGCGGCGATCACGCTTTATTCCTTCGCACGGATGGAGCCCAGCCCCGAAGCGCCGGGCGACAAGACGGACAGGACGGGCATCGCGCTGCCGTCTCGTCGCACCGTGCTGCTGATGCTGTTCGGCCTGTCGGGAGGCATCTGCCAGATCGGCACCCAGAACTTCTCGGTGATCTTCATGCGCGACAGCTTTGCAGCGCCGGACTGGGTCGACACGCTGACGCTGCCGGCCTTCCTTGTCTCGATGACGCTGGGACGGATGCTGGCCGACGGCTGGAGCGAGCGATACGGGCCAGTGCGGCTGGCATTCGGGCTGGCTCTCGTGGCGCTTGCCGGAGCCGTTGCGGTTGTCGTCTCGGGAACCGTGGCGCTGGCGCTGGTCGGCTTCGCACTTGTCGGGCTTGGCACCTCGGCCCTGTTTCCGCTGATGATCAGTGCCGCCGCTCGCTTCGGCAACCGACCGTCTGCCGAAAGCGTCTCGGCTGTCATCTTCCTGACAGGCTCGGTCATGTTGGTGGTACCCGCGCTGATGGGCTGGATTGCCGAGACGGCTGGCCAGCGCGCAGCCTTCGCGGCGATGATTCCACCGATCCTGTTGACGCTGGCGCTTTGCCGACAGCTTGCGCCGTCGGCCCAGCCCAGGGCCATCTGAGGTCAGGCGGTCGCCGCGGCGAGAGCGGTGTCCATCAGCGCCTTGATGTCGGCCTTCTTGGTGCCGGCCACGATGCGCCCCAGTTCCTCGTCGCCGCGCAGGACCACCAGCGTCGAGCGGCGCGGGATGTTCAGGCGAACGGCGATCCTCGACTGGGCGTATTTGTCCCAGTCGACCTTGATGAAGCTGATGTTCTGCTCGTAGGCCGGGTTCTCCTCCATCAGCGCGCGAATAGCGTTGCCCTGAGCGCGGCATGTCGTGCACCAGTCGGTGTAGAAGTCGACGAAGACAGTCTTGCCTGCGGCAAGCTCCTCCTCGACCAAGCCGGGGCTGTAGGCCCGGCCGATGGCGGCAAGCGCGGGGAAGGCAACGATGAGGGCGAAACCGGAGGCAAGAAAAGTGCGGCGGTGCATGGAAATCTCCTTCAGATCGAAACGGATAATGCGGTGAACCAGTCGGGCAGGTTGTCGAGCGCCCAGATCTCGGCGGCGTGGTGCAGCTTGAACAGGATTGCGAGGCCGACGGCGACGAAGACCACCCCCATGACGGGGCGGCTGACCTCGGCGATGCGGCGGAGCAGCAGCTGGCGGCGGCGGATGACGGACTGCGCGCCGTAGGCAAGTGCCAGGATGATGGTCGAGACGCCCAGCGCGAAGGCGACCATGATCGCCCCCGCCGTCAGGAGGCTGCCGCCCTGGCTGGCCAATCCGATGGCGCCGCCGAGGGTGGGGCCGATGCAGGGGCTCCAGACGGCGCCCAATAGCATGCCGCCGACGAACTGGCCGTTCAGGCTGTCGCGGCTGAGGTCGTCAATCGAGGTGTCGGCGCGGGACGCGACGCCGCCCGTGGCGCTCGCGAAGACTGCCGAGAAACGGGGTACCAGAAGGACCGCTCCGAAAGCGATCATCAGGACGGCGGCGGCGTTGGAAACGGTCTCCTCGGTGATGCCCAGCGCGCGACCTGCGGAAGCCACCAGAAGCCCAAGGACGACGAAGGACAGGCTCATCCCAGCCGCCAGCGCCAACGGCCCGGCTCGGCCCGCCTGAAGCGCTGTCGCCAGCACGATGGGCAGGACCGGCAGGACGCAGGGGTTGATCAGCGTCAGGAGGCCGGCGGTGTATCCAAG
>CAZRNL010000405.1:0-3104 GCA_964601395.1 uncultured Silicimonas sp.
GCCGCCCCAGATCAACGCCAGCAGCGTCATCAGGCCCCAGGTGGCAGCGGAGATTCGGCTTTCGACCATGACGGAGGTCTAGGATGCCGACATCCCCAGGGCGACCCGAAATATGCGAAAAAACCCCGCGGTCAACGTGGGGCTTTCTCGTGCGGCCATACAGGCCCTTCAGAACGAGTAGCCAACCCTGACACCGAACCCGACGGCATGGTTGCCGGTGAACTCGGCGGCGGCTGTCGTCGTCGCGTCACCGATATCGACATAGCTGACGCCGGCGGTGATCTTCATGTTGTCGCGGGTATAGGTCCCGCCCAGCGTCGCGCTCAGCAGTCCATCGGTCGGCCCGAGGTTGCCCGTCACGCTGCCGGTAGTCTCCTCATAACTGACCGAGGCGGCGACAGACCAGGTCTCGTTCAGGCGCCGGCCCACACCAAGTGTGAAGGTCGTGCGGTCATCGGCGTAGCTGACCAGCGGTGCACCGACCGCCAACCCACTGGAATAGACCGCAGGTGAGATATCGAACTCGGTCCAGTCGACCCATCGCACACCGCCGAAGAGAAGCGTGTCCGCGACGATGCCGGTCTGGAATTCAAGATGCAGCGACTGCGGTGTGGTGATCTCGGTCACCGAGGATACGGGACCGGGCGTGAAGCCGGTTTCGACGGTGTCCAGTTCGTGGTCTATCGCCGAGTTGTAAGTCAACGACACACGAAGCGCGATGTCCGGGCGTTCATAGGCCGCTCCGACGACGTACCCGAGCTTGTAGTCGCGATCCGTCGTCGCATTGTATCCAGAAAACGAAGGGACAGCATTGACCGAGGCATCCGCCTTAAGCGACTGCGCGCGCAGGCCGGCATAAAGGCTGACCCTGGAGGGCAGGTTGTACTGAAGGATTCCGGTCAGGGCGTGTGTGCTCAGATCCGCCGTCGATCCTGCGAATGGATAGGCTACCAGCGGATAGGAAACGTTCGCGCCGAACGGTTGGTTGTATATGACCGCGTAAGACCAGGTGTCATTCAGATCGGCCTTGTAGGCGGCGCCGAAATTCAGAAAAGAATCCGTCATGTCCCCGGACTGGAACGCTCCAATCGAGCCCGAGACGGAAGGATCGCCGTAGCCGAGCCCCAGTTCAAGGTAACGGCCCTGTTCAAAAAGCACCGCGACCGACTGGTTCGACCGTTCGACGCCACCCGCGAGGACGACGCCCGTCGTCGCGACAAGAGCGACGGAAGAAAGCAACAGGAATTTCACAATAGGGGTCCCCTCCCAGGAGCGCGAAATCAGTTCGGCCTTATTCAAACGGTGCCTGCAATCGGTCAATCAATGACCCAACGTCACCGATTCGCCCGTGCCGCAACGTCACAAAAGCGTCACAACAGTCGCCTTCGGCGCGATTCTGACCAGATATTGAGGTAATTTCCCGCGAAGATCAGAGCCGCGCCCAGAAACACCCACGCGTCCAACGGCTCGGCATAGACAGCCATGCCGACCATGGCGATAACCGGAAGCCGCAGGAAATCCATCGGTACGACGACAGTTGCGGGAGCGACCGCCAGGGCGTTCGTGAGGCAGGTATGGGCGAGAAGCCCCGCGCAGCCGATCAGCGCGACCCAGGGCCATGCCGCAGCCGAGGGCCAGGCGATGTCGCCGTCCCACCCGGTGGCGATGATCCCCATGACCGCCTGCATCGCCGTCAGCCAGAAAAGGATCCCGAGGATCGTTTCTGTCCGGGTCAGCATCTTCGTGGTGACTATGGACGCTGCGAAGGCGATGGCCGAAGTCGCCGCCAGAGCCAGACCTGTCGGGTCCGCCCCGGCTCCGGGACGCGCGACAGCCAGCGCGCCGACGAAACCCAAGGCCACCGCCAGGACGCGAATCCGCGTCAAGCGCTCGCCCAGGAAGACAACCGCAAGGATCACGACCCAGATCGGAGAGGTGAATTCCAGCGCGAAAACCTGCGACAGGGTGATCAGCGTCAGCGCGTAGAACCAAAGGTTCTGGCCGGTGAAATGTGCCAGGTTGCGGACAAGATGAAGCGGCAGCCGGTCGAACCGCACCTCGCGCAGCTTGCCGGTGGAAAGCCCGACGGTCAGCACGACGCTCAGCCCGATGAACGAGCGGTACATCATCATCTCGAACGTATCGAGTTCGTGGCTGACAGCGCGACCGGCGATGGCCATCGATGAAAAGGCGATGATCGCCCCGGTCATCCAGGCCGCGGCCAGCAAAGGCCGCGACCCTTCGGTCATTCGAGATACTTCAGATAGTTCTCGCGCGGCACGTCACCGGCCATCGCCGCACTCGCGGCGGCGGCCCGGACGACGTTCAGCGGCCATTTCAGCGATTCCCAAAGCAGGCTCTGGGTTATCTGGAAGTCGTCTGTCGGATCGGCCGCTGTATTTATAACAGTGTCGAAGCCGGCCCACCGGAATGAAGCATTTGCGCGTGGCAGATGATAGCGATGCGTCACGATGATGATCGGCGCGGTCTTGTCGAGTTCCGCGAAATCGGATGTGAAGAGCGCATTCTGCAACGTCGAATGCGAGGCGCTGTCGACAAGGATGGCTTCTGCCGGGACTCCCGCCGCGACGGCGTAGTCGCGCATCGCTTCGGCCAGTGGCGGGCTGTTGCCCGTCTTCGGACCGCCGGTCATCACCAGAAGTGGCGCGGCGCCGGCCTCGTACAATTCGACCGCCTTCTGCACCCTGGCTTCGGTTTCGCCGCCAAGTCCGCCGTTTGCGCCGACATTGCCGGCCAAGGCTACGATCGCTGCGCCTTCGGGCGCTGTTTCCGATGGTTCGTAAAGTGCAACGTAAAGGGCAGTTCCTATCAGTGCCGCCCAGACGGACAGCACCGCAATCGCTAGTATCCAACGGATCAGTTTCATAGTCTCAGTCCCATCCCCATAGTTCTTTCGACATACGATAACAGAACGTTACCAGAGCTCTCGCATCAGCCATAGACCTCGATCAAATCGAGAAGAAATTGTCGCCGGAGTGGCACAAATGAGTGTCCATTCGGACGATTGACCACCGGATCTGTGCCTGTCATTCCCACTCGATGGTCAACAGGCTAGAGTCTGCATTGAAACCATTAGCCTTTCT
>CAZRNL010000406.1:0-3104 GCA_964601395.1 uncultured Silicimonas sp.
GGTCAGGGCCGGTTCCCGCCGGTTCGGAGGCGGCCGGGCGCTCAACTCGGCCCGCTTGTCCGGATTTCGCGTCGAGGTCCGCGGGCACGGCGCGGTCAAATCGCTGTCGGGATCAGGCTGCGCCGAGCCGCGCGAGATAGTCGCGCAGCAAGGGCACCCGGCGGGGCCGGAAGCTTTCGTCCGACCGCACGAGCTTTCCGATACGATCCAGCCGGAACTTGCGGAAGTCCTGCCGAAGACAGCACCACGCAAGGACGACAAGCGTCCCTTCCAGGAACACGATCTGCAGCGGCAGGATACGGCGTCGCGTCCCCTCGCCTGCGGAATCCCGGTATTCGATGTCCAGCGCCACCTCGTCCCAGGACGCTTCGCGCAGCGGGGCGAGTATGTCGGACGGCACTTCGGGCGTGTGCCAGCGATAGATCGACAGAACCGCGGTCAGGGCCTGGCGCCTCTGCCGTTCAGGCAGGCGGGCAATCAACTTGCTCATCGCCGAGTCCGCCGCCTCGGCAAGAGCCGGATCGCCAGCGGCGCGCACGTTTCCGATGCCGAGGAGAATCGCCTCGAGTTCCAGCCTGTCGAACGTTTGCGGCGGAAGGGCGGGATCTTCCTCCAGCGTGTATCCGTAGCCCGCTTCGCCGTCGATGCGTGCGCCCGCGCCTCTCAACGTCGCGATGTCGCGGTAGATCGTGCGCTCGGATACTCCGGTGTCTTCGGCCAGGCGTGCGGCATGAACAGGCGGTGGTATCCGGCGAAGAAGCTGCATCAGGGCGAAAAGGCGGTCGGATCGGGACAGCGAAGCCTCCTGACGGAAACTGTCATGAGGCAGAGTGTACCAATGCGGTCAGGCAAGCGAAAGGAAACACTCATGCTGACATTCTATCATTCACCGCAAAGCCGCTCGACCCGCGTGCTGGGCGCGATCCTGGACATGGGCGTGGAGGACCGGTTGAGCATCCGCGAGGTCACGATCCCGCGGGTCGACGGCTCGGGCGCACGCGACCCTTCCAACCCCCACCCGGACGGCAAGGTGCCGTGCCTCGACCACGACGGTGTCCTGATCACCGAGACGACGGCGGTGCTGATCTACCTGACGGAGATCTTTTCCGAAGCGGGTCTTGGCGTGGCTCCGGGCGATCCCCGGCGGGGCGCGTTCCTGACGTGGATGGCGTGGTACGGCGGCGTGATGGAACCTGTTCTCATTCTTCAGGCCGCCGGGATCGACCACCCCTACCTGACCGCAGCGATGCGGGGTCCCGCGGAAGTGCAGGCCCGGCTGGAAGCCGCGCTGGCGAAGGGTCCCTGGCTGATGGGCGACCGCTATACCGTGGCCGACGCCGTCTGTCATTCACCCTACGCGTTCTTGCCGGAGGCGACTCCCGACGTCCCCTCGATACGCGACTGGATACGGCACTGCACCGAACAACCCGGTGCGGCCGAGGCGGTCCGGCGCGATATGGCCGCAAGGACCGACTAGGCCACGGGACGGGGGGCCGCCACCTTGGACAACTGCACCGCCATGATCCCGAGAGTGATGACCACGACGCCGATCAGGTCCAGCGGTCCCAGCTTCTCGCCGAGGAGCAGTGACGCAATGGCGACGCCGAAGAAAGGGTTGAGGAAATGGAAGGTCGCGGCACGGGTGGCGCCGATGCGGCGAACCAGCCAGAACCAGAGGATCGTTGCCAGAAGGCCTGGCACGAAGATGGTGTAGAGCATGGCGGCGGCGACTATCGGCGTCCAGGCGACGCTCCATGTCTCGAGCCAGAGCGCCGGAACCCAGAGCGCCGCCGAGCCGATCAGCATCTGGAATCCCACCACCGTCATCAAGTTGCCGCCCGACGACGCGCCGCGCACGGCAAGGGTGGCGAACGTCAGCGCCAGGACTCCTATCGTGCAAAGAAGCACGCCCAGGACATCGACACCCGCGCTGAGACGGGTTCCCATGATCAGGGCCACTCCCGCGATACCGGCGACAAGTCCGGCGACGCCGAGCGGTCGGATCTTCTCGCCCGAGATCAGCCAGCCGGAAAGGGCCACCCATAGCGGCAGCGATGAGGCGATGATCGCGGCGAGCGAGGCTTCGACCCACTGCATCGCCGTGAAGTTCAGACCGAGGTAGAGCGCGTTCTGGCAAACGCCGAACACGATCGTCAGTCGCCATTGCTGCGGGGTCAGCCGAAGCGATTGGCCGAGTGCGCGCGCGATCAACACGGCGATCGTCCCCGCGATCAGGAAGCGGATGGCCGAGATGGTCAGCGGCGGAGCCGCCTGCACGATGATCCTGGCCGAGGTGAAGGCCGACGACCACATGAAGGCGAAAGCCAGCCCTCCGAGTATTGCCCTGATGTCCATGATCCGTCCCGTTGTCCGCCGACAGCGACTAACAGTTTGCAGGGAGCCCGGCCAGTGGCGGCAAGGGCATCGCTCCCTTGCCCGGAGCGCATAGGCCGCACTTCAAGAAAAAGGCCGCCCGAGGGCGGCCTTGGAACGACGAACCGGTTCGGATCAGTCGTTGACGCTGTCTTTGAGAGCCTTGGCAATCGTCATCTTGACGACCTTGTCGGCCGGCTTGTTGATCTGCTCGCCGGTGGCGGGATTGCGGACCATACGGGCCGGACGCTCGCGGCAGTAGATCTTGCCGACGCCGGGAAGGGTGACTGCGCCGCCACCACCGACTTCTTCGGTAATGATCGCGATGATGCCATCGAGCGCTGCACCGGCCGATTTCTTGTCACTGTCCATCTTCTCGGCCAGAGCGGCGACAAGCTGGGTCTTGGTCATTGGTTTTGCCATGTTGAATCTCCTCGTTCTGGCCATGTTATTGTGGCTCATTGGGCGAATTTAACTGAATGTGGCGTAGGAACACAACGATTAGTGGCAACGAAATAAGGCTTACAGCGGATTTCGTAGCTGTTTTTCGGCGGATTTCGGCGAAAATCGCCCTCGCCTGCAACCGATTGGCGACTTCTCCCGGGAAATCGAGTAAAAGAGATGCCCTTACCCGCGAGTCGGGAAAGCCGCAAAACAAGCGATTCTGCTGATTTTGAAGGCCCCGGCGCAGCAGGACGCGCCGCTACAGGAACGCCGTTTCCTCGAAACTG
>CAZRNL010000407.1:0-3092 GCA_964601395.1 uncultured Silicimonas sp.
AGTAAAATAAGGGACAGACCACAATTTCCTGTTATACTTGGCTCTCTCCACTGCGAGATCTGCCCATGCCCCGTCGCCCGCGCCTGACTCTGCCGAACGTGCCTCTGCACATCATCCAGCGTGGCAATAACCGGCAGGCGTGTTTCTTTGCTGACGAGGATTATCAGTTTTATCTCTACTGGCTGCGCGAGCACGCGGGTAAAACGGGTTGCCGACTTCATGCCTATGTCTTGATGACCAACCACGTGCACCTGCTGATTTCTGCCGACGCCCCGGATGCGGCGGGGGCTTTGATGAAGGCGCTGGGGCAGCGCTATGTCCAGTACGTCAATCGTACCTATCGGCGCAGCGGCACCTTGTGGGAGGGGCGCTTTCGCTCCTGCTTGACGCAAGAAGAAGGCTATTTGCTGGCGTGTCAGCGTTACATTGAGTTAAACCCGGTGCGAGCGGGGATGGTGGCGCATCCGGCAGAGTACCGCTGGTCAAGCTTTGGGGCGAACGCGCAGGGAGAGGCCGATCCACGAGTCACGCCGCATGCGGTGTACGAGGCGTTAGGGCAGGATGCAGCGAGCCGGCAAGCAGCGTATCGGGAGTTGTTTCGCTATGAACTTGATCCTGGCGTGATCGATGAAATCCGGCGTGCGAGCAACGGGAACTATGCGTTGGGCGATCCGCGTTTTGCCGAACAGGTGACGACGGCGTTGGGGCGCCGTGCCTGGCGGGGAAAGGCCGGTCGGCCGCGCCGGACGCCGGAGTCTGAACTAGCTAACCCATTCAAGCCGGAGGACTTTTAGTGGTCTGACCCCTGTTTTGCTGGTCCTGTTTTGGAATCGGCCGGTCTGATGCATGACCTCGGCAAGCGAGCAGCCCATGCGCCATTGGGTGTTGAGTTTCCCGTACCCTCTACTTTTCCTGTTTGCCAGCAAGCCCGGAACCATGGGCTGGGCTTGGGCCGAACGGATAACCGTTCATAAAAAAATGTGACCGGTCGTACATCTCCCGGTGAACCCTTCGGCGCGGCCGACTAGGATGCCCAGCGGTACCGGCCAGCCTGGTGGCAGCCGCCTGAGCAATTGAACTTGGAGAATACAAATCATGAGAATGCTGACATTGCTGGCGATCGGCCTGAGCCTTGGCGCTCCCGCCGCCGCTGACACGCTGTTCCCGATGCCATCAGTACCCGACATCACGGATGCCGACGGCTGGTCGTTCGCGCTCGGCGCCGGCGCCGAATACGAAGCGGAGTACGACGGCTCAGACGAGTACGGCGTGGAGCTGGAGCCAGCGGTTGTTGTCCAGCGCAGGCAGGGCAACCATGTCTGGTTCCTTGAGGGACAGGAACTGGGCTGGCGCGGCCGCCTGAACGATGTCTGGCTGTTGCAGGGCGGGCTGCGATTCGAGGGTGGCCGGGAGGAATCGGAGGCGCCGGAGCTGGCCGGAATGGGCGATACCGACGATGAACTGGTTGTCATGTTCGAGACACGGCGCGCGATCGGGGACTGGTCGAACTGGGTGGCCGGGCGCATTATGGCAGGCGGTAGCGATATCGGCACCCTGGGTATCATCGCGGCCGGCCACACGTTTGCCGCGAGCCGGCAAGGCATGGGAGTGGATCTATTTGCGTTTGTGACCGTCGCTTCATCCGCATTCATCAACCGTGACTTCGGGGTTTCTGCGGGTCAGAGCGCGAATAGCGGCTATCGTGTCACCGATCTCGGCGGCGGATACCGTTCTGCGGGCATCCAGGCCGCCGGCCGCTGGCGCTTCGGCGACCGCTGGCAGCTTCAGGCCGAGGCGGGCATCGAGCAGTACAATAGCGACATTGCCGACAGTCCGATTGCGCTGGCCGACTATGAGGCCGAAGTCGGCATCAGTCTGTTTTACAGGTTTTGATCACCCGGGCTGACAGCCGAGGAGGGCGATGAGCCGTTTGACGAACGCAACCGTGCTCGGGGTCGCCCCGCTATACAAAACGCTGCCCATCGCCGGCGCGATACTGGTGCTGCTGTTCGTGCTGATGAAACCTGAAAGCACCAGCGGTTTTTCGTTCGGCGAGCGGCTCTTGTTCTGGACGGCCCACATCAGCCTCGGACTCGCGAGCATCGTCGTCGCAAGCCGTCTGCTACGCCCGCGGCTGATGTCCAGCGTGCCGCTGCCGCTGGCAGTCATCGTGACCGGCCTCGCCGGTGCAGCTTTGCTTGCGCCCGTCTATCTCGGTCTGGAACAACTGATCCCCGAAAGACTCAGGGATGCGCCGGACGACTGGCTCGACGTGTTCGCCAGCCGTGGGTTGCCGCAGGCGGTTCTGGCGGAGTTCCTCGAAATCGCGCCGGTGTTCGTTGCTGTCTGGATTGCGATCAACCTGCCGCTGCTTTTTCCTCGCAGCTACCTTTCCGACGCGACTCCGCCGGATCCGGATGGACCGAGGGACCCGGTCCGTGACGCGGTTCCCGGGGAAACCGGCAACCGGCCACGGCGAAATGATTTCTATGCACGGCTGCCACTGGCCATCGGCAGCGACGTTGTCGCGATCTCGTCGGACATGCAATACCTGCACGTCCATACAACGCTCGGCAAGTGCATGATCCTCGGCAGTCTGAGAGAAGCCGTGGCGATGCTCGGGGAGGCCGGCATGCTGACGCACCGGTCACACTGGGTCGCGCATGACCACGTCGAGCGACTCGTTCGTAAGGACGGTAATTGGGAATGCCTGGTGACCGGCGGCTTACGGATTCCGGTGAGCCGCCGCAACCGTTCGCACGTCCTCGATTGGCATGGCAGCCAGGCCCGGGTTGCGAGGCTGGATATCCGCGTCGGCAGGAAATCGGTTTCCGGCGGTTAGCTCTGCACGCGGGGGAATGCCTGTGCGGTATCCAGAGGGGCGCCGCCCAAGCTGAAGGGGGAAATGCCCCAGTTTTGGCATCAGCGTGCGCCAGGCGGCCCTCGCCACCTCCCGGAACGGAACCCTGTATCGGTTCGCGAGGGCGATGAAGGAGATGGTTCCGGGAGTTTCGTGCAACTATGTTGACGTAGGGGGGTGCCGTCGCAGCCATGGTCGCTCACCTCGCCGTCGGTTCCATGGCTATCCTACT
>CAZRNL010000408.1:0-3086 GCA_964601395.1 uncultured Silicimonas sp.
AGAGACCCATCGCCGCGCCACGCTCGGCCTCCTCCTCGGTGCAGAAGGTCGCGTGAACGGAACTCAGCGCATTCTGGTCGGCCAGCTTCAGCGCGCCCTGCATCAGCGCGATCATCCCGTCCGAATCGTGTCCCGGTGCGGTCAGGAAACGCCGCCCCGTCGCAGGGGTGAAAGGCACCGCGATCTGGAGTTTCGGGTAATAGCGTCCGCCTGCCCGCTCCCATGCATGGGCCCAGTTGTGATCGAAGATATACTCGCCCTGGCTGTGGCTTTTGGCGTAAAGCGGCAGGACGCCCAACACCTCGTCGCCTTCGCGCGCCACCAAATAGCGCGGTGACCAGCCCGTCCCGGCGCCGACCGATCCGCTGTCTTCCAGCGCCTTGAGGAACCGGTAGGTCGTGAACGGATCGACGGGGTGGCCGCCCCCTGCCGCCTCCGGGCAAGCGCACGCGTCCCAGACCTCGGGCGAGATCTCGGAGAGTCTGTTCAGCACGGAAATTTCGACGTCGGGCATTCTGTCCGGCCCCAATCGGTTCTTCGCTAAACTGGCGCTTGCACAGGCTGTTTCAACCCGGCTTCATTCCAGATAGTCTTCGAAGGTGACATTCTAGGCAATCAGCCGGGCAGCCGCCTCGTCTTCGGGCGTCCTGATGGTCCAGCACAGGATGGTCGCGCCCTGGCGTTTCAACTCGGACACGCGCGGCATCGCCAGATGTCGGTGGTTGTGACTGATGAAGCAGGCGCCCACCCGCTCGTAGTCGGCGATGGCTGAAAGCCGCTCGCGGACCCGCGATGAAACGATCCATTCGTCGTCGGCCGTGAAGTCCTCGGTTGTCAGGCCGCGCGGCACATCCGGCGCCAGGGTCTGCATCGCCAGCATGCAGTGCGGGCTGAACGACATGACCGCAACATCGCCCTCATAACCGTCGATCACGTCCGCCACTGCACTTTCCAGCGCCCCCGTCTCGGGGCCAAGCGCCCCATCCTGATCCTTGATCTCGATGAGGATCGGCACCCGTCCTGCGACGATGTCGAGGATTTCCTCCAGTCGCGGAACACCCTCATCGCTGTCTTTCAGGAGAACGCTCGACAGTTCCTCCGCGCTCAGATCTCGCAACTGGCCGGTCGCGTGCGTCAAACGATCCAGGCCGTAATCGTGAAAGACCATTGCGTGTCCGTCGGCGCTGAGCTGGACATCGATCTCGATCCCGTACCCTGCCGCGACCGCCGCCCTGACGGCGGCGCGCGAGTTCTCGGGCCGCCCCGCGGTCCGGTCGTGCAATGCGCGATGTGCGATCGGCTTTGCAACGAAACTGTCAGGCAGCGACGTCATGCGAGTTCGAAGATGCCTTCGATCTCGACGGCGACCCCAAGCGGCAGCGAACCCGCGCTGACGGCGGACCGCGAATGCCGCCCAGCGTCGCCAAGGACGGCGACCAGAAGGTCGGAGCAGCCGTTCACGACCTTCGGCTGTTCGGTGTAGTCCGGCGTGGAATTGACGAAACCGGTCAGCTTGATCACGCGCTTCAGGCGCGAAAGATCGCCGTCGCAGGCCGCGCGGACTTGCGCCAGAAGCGAAAGCGCGCAGCGCTGCGCCGCCTTGGCCCCGGCCTCGGTATCGAGCTCGGCGCCAAGTTTGCCCTTGATCAGCGATCCGTCGGCGGCGATCGAGATCTGACCCGACACGAAGACAAGTTTGCCGGTGACCACAAAGGGTATGTAGTTTGCCGCAGGTGCAGGCGTTTCGGGCAGAGACAGTCCCATCTCAGTCAGTTTTTTGTTCACGTCGCTCATTTTCACGTTCCCTTTCCAGTGCGGCTGGAGTGCAACTCAACACTCGTTTAAACAGGGGTTACGCGTGGTGCACGCACTTGCGCAACATGCATCTTTGGAATCCAAAAGAGTTTTTGTCAGATCCCATGTAAATTTGAACCTGATCGACTATCTGAACCATACGGTTCATTGTGAACATGAATTGGACCGAGGGAACTTTGAGAGCCACCATGCAAAAAACCCGGGGAATTGCTGTCGTTCTGGTTGCCTTGATGCTGTCCGCCTGTTCGGTGCCGGACGAACCGACCGAGATTCACGATCCCTACGAGAAGGCCAACCGCGTCAGTCACTCCTTCAACAAGGGTGCCGATCGCGTCTTTTTCCGTCCGGCAAGCCAGGTCTACGGGACGTTGGTGCCCGAACCGGTGCGCGGCAGCGTGTCGAATGCGGCCGCGAACCTCAACGCGCCGCGCAGTGTCGTCAACGACATCCTGCAGGGCCAGGGCGAGGATGCCATACACAACACGTTCCGGTTCCTTCTGAACTCGACGCTCGGGGTCTTCGGTTTGTTCGACCCGGCAACGTCCTTCGGCCTCGAAGACCGCTCGACCGGCTTTGGCGACACGCTTGCCGTCTGGGGAGCGCAGGAAGGCGCCTATCTCGAACTGCCGCTCTTTGGTCCGTCGAACGAACGCGACGCCGTTGGCCAGTTCGTCGATCTGGTGTCCAACCCGGTCAACATCCTTGCCGGTGACGAAGCCGACGAGATCGCCGCGGCAACCTCCGTCCCGTCGGTCCTGAACTCGCGCTATGTCTACGCAGACACCGTTGACGGCATCCTCTACGACAGCGCCGACAGCTATGCCCAGCTGCGCCTGTTCTATACCGAAAGCCGACGTTTCGAGCTCAGCGGGCAGGTTCCCGAAGCCAACGCGTTTGACCCCTATGAGAATCTCTACGATGAGGTTTATGGAGGTATCTATGATCAACTCACCAATTAACCACCCGACCCGCCGCCAAGCCCTTTTCGGGCTGCTTGGTGGCGCTGTTGCCTTCGCGGCAGTTCCCGCCTTCGCGCTGACCGACGCAGCCGCGCGCAAGCTGATCGACGCCGCCGTGAGCGACATCAACAGGGTGATCAACTCCGGCAAGTCGGAAAGCGCGATGTACGGCGATTTCGAGCGCATCTTCCTGAAATACGCCGACGTTCCGGCAATCGCGCGCACCACGCTCGGACCTCCCGCGCGCAGCGCGTCAGCGGCGCAGCTTGGCGCCTTCACCGACGCCTTCTCGGGCTATCTGGCGCGCAAGTA
>CAZRNL010000409.1:0-3085 GCA_964601395.1 uncultured Silicimonas sp.
TCGTGCTGTCCGCACACGGAACTGATGTCAGTTTTCCCAGACGCAGAACGCTCGCAGGAAAGCTCTATGGTGCGTACTTGCGGCTGGGAAGCAGACTGTTGAATGACGTACTTGTCATCGCAAATTCGGCAGCGACCGAAACGGCGGCCCGCGAGTTCGGCTTCGACCACACCGAGATCGTACCGCTCGGCACCGACTTTACCCGGCAGTGCGTCGCACCTGACCTGAACCGTCTTCTCTTCTCCGGCCGGATCATTCCGTTGAAAGGGCTTGACTGGTTCGTTCGGAATGTTCTTGAGAAGCTACCGGAAGAGATCACGCTCGACGTCGCGGGCACGGTCTGGGACACGGATGAAGCCAAGGTGTTGAACCACCCCCGAGTAAGGTATCTCGGGCGACTTGATCAAGCGTCGCTTGCCGTTGAATTCGCCCGGTCGCTGGCCCTTGTCGTTCCGAATGTGCCCGTAGCCAATGGCCAGTTCGAAGGATTCGGACTAGTGGCAATCGAGGCGGCCGCTGCCGGAGGAGTGGTTTTGGCCTCGGATCACGGTGGACTCAGAGAAGCCGTTCAGGATGGCGTTACAGGTTTTTCGCTGCCCGCAGGCGACGCCCGCGCCTGGATCGACCGAATAATGGAACTGCGCGGCTGGAGCAAAACGGAACGGGATAGCTTCGTCGAAACCGCATCGCGTCAGGCGCGCGAAACCTACTCATGGGAACGGGTCGCGCGCGACACCCTTCACGCTTACCTGCGCACCAAGGAAATTGGTTGAAGATGGCATTCTTTGCGATTCCGAAGTTATCACCAGGACTGCGGTTCTCGGCCACGCTCCTGGGCGCAACTTTGCTGGCCGGAGGCGCGCTATGGTCTCTCGCAAGACTCGATCTTAGCATCGACCAGATCGACCCAAAGCCACTTTTCATAAATCTGCTTCTGGTTCAGCCCATTCTACTGGCAATTGCCGCAATAACCCTTCGACTGTCCGCGCTTGCCGTTGGCACGACTTTTGCCTTCGGTGATGCGCTGCGATATGTGTCCTACGCGACGCTTGCCGAGATACTGCCCTTGCCCGGCGGTGCCTTGGTGCGAGGGGCGGCCATTGTGAAATCCGGAGCTTCCCTGGCCGCCGCCACATCCATCGTCACGGTTACCGCCATCCTCTCGCTGGCCCTTCTGATCGCGCTGTCGGCCAGTTCGCTGATCGCGCTCGGGACACCGGAAGCGTGGCCGATCCTGACACTCGCATTGATTGCCCTTCTGGTCACTTTCGGAATGATCGCGCGACGGGCAGGCATTGTCCTGACACTTGCAATCCTTGGCATAAGGATGGCAACGACCGCGGCCGGCGTTGTTGCCATATTCCTGTCCTTGGCCAGTATCGGACAGCCTTCCGGCGTTCTGGAGGCCGCTCTGCTCACAGTCTCCGCTACACTAGGGTCCGCAGTTGCGATCGTGCCGGCAGGTCTTGGTATCAGCGAAGGGATTGCGGCGGGACTGGCCTCACTGACCAGCGTTCCCCCGGCGGCAGCCTTTCTTGCGGTTGCAATTCACCGCGCACTTGGCCTGCTGGTCAGTTGGGTTGTCGTCTTGGTTGCCGGGCGCCGCGAGTGAAATCAGGTTTCAGGAACGTCCAGAATGCATATCGTGTTGATCCGGGTCGGCCCGAGGTCCGGATGCTCCGCGACCATTCGGGCGCAGTCATCGAAACTGCGCATCGCGCTGCCCCATTCCCAGTTGAGCTGGTCCAGATAGACATAGAGGTTCAAAAGGCCAATTCCCGCTCCGGCCACAACCGCTACCTTGAGGCTGAACAGAACCCGCCTCAACGCTTCGGGATCGTCCCGCGACTTCTCTAGAATCGCGGCCAGCGCCATGACGGCGGGCACGAACAACACGGGCCAAAGCTCGATGCGATAGCGCATCGTCACGGTCGTATAGGCCAACATCACCAATGCCCCGGGGACAGCCGCAACCAAACCCAAAAACAGGAAGGACGAAGGCCCCGATCTTCGCAGAAAAGCGCTCAGAGCAAAGATGCACCATGGCAACCATAGCAGCACAAACCCGATGACCGGGGATTCGATCCTGATATATCCCAGATCGGCAGTGGCTTTCCGGAACAGGGCGATCGAAGTCTCGCCGCCCATCGAGAACCCGTAGAGGAGCAGGTTGGGCAAAATCCGGCCTGCGTTGAACTGGCCATGTGTCTCGTTCGAGAGGAACCGTGGCGTATCTGGCGGCTCCCAGCCCCAATAGCGAAATCCATAGACGGCGCCTTCATCGGATACCGTTCCCGAGTACTGTACAATGCTGCCGAACCGCAGTTCATTCATCTGTAGGAACGCCAGCCCGAGAACGAGCAGGATCAGCATCGCGGCGCTGGCCGGTATCAATGCCCGACCGCGCAACCGCCACAGCACAAGGCCCGCCGCAAGAACCGTCGCACCATAGAGCCCGATTGCGATATGGGGGCGCCCGTGGACAGCAAGGCCGGCGACAACCGAAAGCGCCAGAAGCCAGCGCCAGTCCGCGAAGTCAGCCTGGACAAGTCGCAACAGGCAATAGGTCCCGCAACCGACCATTGCGAAGGCGAAAGCGATCGGCTCATGGAAAAACGAGCCGTTCCCCGAGAGAACAATCCCTGGCGCAAGAACCCAGACCATCAGCCAGATCAGAACGTGGACCGACCACGACGATCCGGCGTCCCTGGGCATCGAGCGCCCGAGCACCGACAAGGCCGTAAGGTAGAAGGTCGCGGAACCGATCGTTGCGAACAGCCAGATCGTCACCGGGCGCAAATCGAATGTCGTAAGGTCGACGAACGGCCAGGCGAGCGCTCGCGTCACAAGCGGCCCAAGTCCGTGATAGAGAAAGGCGCGTCCTTCGCTGTCGTAGAACCCCTCAAGTCCCGCAATCTGGGCGGGAATCGTCACCTTGCCGTCCATAAGGCCGAGAAAGTAGTAGTTGTAGATGAAGCCGCCGATAAAGGGCTTTGGCGTGGCAAACTCCGCCAGACATTGCATCGCGAGCAGCATGAATGCTCCGAGGAACACGCCTGAAAATACGGTGATCCCCGACCGGACC
>CAZRNL010000410.1:0-3058 GCA_964601395.1 uncultured Silicimonas sp.
ACGCTGAGCCTCGTGCATCCGGCCATCGACCTCCTTCGGGCGTCACGGCATGTCGTCCCGCTCATGCAGCGGCTTAACGCGAAGGACACCGGAGCGCCGGCTTACTCGCCGCGGGCGCGGATCTACCGGGCCTCCGCCGCACTCGAGGCTCGGACCTGTTTCGACACCTACGGCGGATCGCTTCTAGGGCTTGTGGCCCGGGCCTTCGAGGACCGGCACCAGATCGGCGACGAACCGCTGCGCGACGCCGCGAGGAACGCGCGCCCGCCCACACACCCCGACAACCCGCCGCGGAGATTCCTCGGCATGGCCGACGCGCAGTCCGAGAAGGCCCAACCGGACGATCTGGCCTTCTGCACGCTCACCGCGGTGAAAGACCGCCGCTACGCGACCGGAAAGGTTCCGCACAACGTCCTGAGGGACGACCCGCTCATTCACGAAGAGATCTTCTCCACGATCGCAGCCCGTCGCGCCCCCGGCACAACCCGCAAGGGCACGACGTCCATCCCGAGGTGACCCACATGCCCTCCATCACCTACCAGGACCTGATGGCAAAGCTTGCCGACCCGTCGGTCGACGAGGCCGATCTCGCGCCTTATTTCATGGTCGACGAGGAGGCGAGCGACGCGTTCGCGCCACGCTTCAGGATCAACCACGAGACCGTCGATCTGGGCACCGGGCCCGAGGCCGCCGCGCGTTCAGCCTTGCTTCTGAACGGCGCCAACGGGATGTCGCGGGCGAACCGGTACCGAAAGTATGCGGCGAAGATCGCCTCGGGCTACACGGGACCCATTCTCGTCGCCGAGGGCGACAGCTGGTGGCAATATCCGTTCCTGCTCAAGGACACGATCGACCACCTGATGAAGCCGTTCGCCGTCCGCTGCCTCAGCGCGGCGGGCGACCTCCTGGCTAAGATGGAGCGGGACGGCGAGTACCTGACCGCCCTCGCCGAGACGGGCGCCTCGATCATGCTCTTGTCCGGAGGCGGCAACGACCTCCTGCAGAACGGCCAGCTCTACGATTGCCTTGAGGAGTACCACCCCGACCTGAAGCCCGGCGACTATCTCACGCCACGCTTCGAGGACATCCTTCGCGGCGCCCTTTCGGATTACGAGCGCATCCTGCGCAGGGTGCACGGCGAGTTCCCCAAGGTGAAGGTGATCGTGCACGGCTACGACTACGCGATTCCCAAGAAGCAGAGCTGGCTCGGAAAGCCGATGGAGCGGCGCGGGATCATCGATGCAAAGCTCAAGGAAGCGATCACCGTCGACATGATGGATCGCTTCAACCGCGGATTGCGCCGCATGACCGCGCCGATGCCGCATGTGAGCTACGTCGATTGCCGCGGCGTGGTACGCCGCACGCAGTGGCACGACGAACTGCACCCCAAGGACGCGGGCTACGGTGCCGTCGCGAGCAGGATCGAGGCCGAGGTGCGCCGCCTTTCAGCGCGGAGCTGGGGCGAGGCGCCCATATTCATCTCGGGGCCCTTCGGCGAGGCCGCGGCGCTGGAGCGCAGGGCCCAGGCGCTGCCTGTCAACGATCTTCCCGGCGCGACGGAGCCCGCACCGGAGCCAGCACCGCGCGAGCCTCTCGCCCTGTCGCTCCATGTCGGTGTGAACTCCATCGACGCCGCCCATTACGGAAACGACGGCGTGCTTTTCGGCTGCGAGAACGACGCCCGCGCGATGGAGCGCATCGCCCGGCAGCAGGACTTCGAGACACAGCTGCTGCTGACCCGGGACGCGACCCGCGAGGCGGTCATCGGTGGCATCGTGAAGGCCGCCGAGCGGCTCGAAGCAGGGGACATGTTCCTGTTCACCATCGCCGCGCATGGCAGCTTCCTGCCTGACTGGAACGGGGACGAGCGGGAGGCGCGCGCCGGGGATCTTCAGGACGAGACGCTCTGCCTTTTCGACAGCCAGATCGTGGATGACGAACTCTCGATCCTATGGTCGCTCTTCCGCGAAGACGTGCGCATCGTGGTCGTCGGCGACACCTGCCATTCGGGCACTCAGATTCGCGCGCCCCTTGCCGGCGGTCGTGCAGCCGAGTCCGCACCCGAAGACCCTGCGTTCCGTATCCGGCACTTGCCTGTAGGCGTGTCCTTAGAGACCTTCCGGCGCAACGAGGCCGAGTATCGCGGGCGGAGCCTCGGCATTGCGGGGATAGACGAACGAGTGCTGGTCAGCCCGCTCACGCACCAGGTCAAGGCGACGGTCCTGGGCCTCGGCGCTTGCCAGGACGAACAGGTGGCATCGGACGGCCCGGTGAACGGGGCATTCACGTCCGCCCTCCTGCGGGTCTGGGACGAAGGCCGCTTCACCGGCGGCTACCGCGCCTTCCGGGACCGGATCGCCGCCGAGATCGGATCGCCGCGGCAGATCCCCTCACTCGACCTGCAGCTGATCCCCGACCACGACGCCGGCTTCGTCGACCAGACACCCTTCGCGCCCTGGCCGCACCCGCGTCGGTCTGTCGTGCCTCATAGGCGGTCCATTCCGGCTGCCGCGCGATCCGTTGTGCGTGGGAACGGGGCTGCGAGCCTGGTGCTCGACGAGCCTGACGATGCCGGACCCGAGGATCAGCCGCAGAGCCGTACGATCTGGTCCGAACGGGCGGCGTTCGACGCCTTTGTCGCAGGGCTGGGGCTGAACCACTTCACATCGAGCGAACTGCTCGTACTCGGGGGTAATCACGGCGATCCGACCCACAGTTGTTTTGGCTTGAACAGCTATCCGCCGCGCACGCTGTGGCCCAACATTGCGCCGACCGTCCGGGCGCTAGACACGCTGCGCGCCCGACTTGGGTTGTCAATCACGATCACGAGCGCTTACCGCACGCCCGAATACAACGGGTGCATCGAAGACTCTGCAAAGAAGAGCCTGCACATGCAGTTCATGGCACTCGATTTCAAGGTCAGGGACATCGATCCAGCGGTGGCCGGGAACGCCTTGCGCTGGCTGCGTGACCGGGACGGCCTGTTCAAGGGCGGTATCGGCTTTTATCGGACCTTTGTGCACCTCGACACACGAGGCTCATCGGTAGACTTCGCGGG
>CAZRNL010000411.1:0-3029 GCA_964601395.1 uncultured Silicimonas sp.
AAAGCATGAAGCTGGCGTTTGCAGCGTCGACGCCGCGCTCAAGTATTCAGCAAACTGGCGAACCGTCTTCATGAAGGCTGCCGGTCAGCATTCGATCGCCCGAAACAGCAACGCAATTGTTGCCTTTCCGGCGTCTGCAGTCGCCTTGTTCTATGGACTGACCGGTCACGGCTCGACTGACCGAATCTCACGCTTGTCGGTCGGTGCGGCCACCTACTACAGCGCCACCAGCTTCCTCGCTCCGAGCGGAAAGCAGCGCGCCTACCTCGAAGGCGCGCTTGCGCTGAGCTGTCTGATTGAATCGGGGATCGACTCGCGCACCTCTGAGGAACGGCTGGGATCGTTGAAGGAGGCGATTGGGCGTGTTTCTGATGATGTCCAAGCACTCGATACGGCCGTGAGTTCAAGGATTCCCGTACTCAACGGCGCGACACGGGATCGCGCTGCGGTCGTCCTCGCGGATGCCGCCAACCAACTGTCGGCATCTCGTACATTGCGCGATCAGTTAAACAATATGGGACTCAGGATCGGGGTCGCGACAGACCGTATCGTGGTCCAGACGGCGCAGCTTGTTTCGTCCCAGGAGTCTGGCCTGGCCAGCCTGCTGGCCACCGCAGGCGCGCTTCGAAGTACTGCCACGTCATTCGGGCTGTCAGCACTGCCGCCTCCGGAAGAACCGGCAAGGGACTCTGGCGACGACGGTTCCGACACGCCGGCGGACAAGGCCCTGGCAGCCAGAGCCAAGACCATAAGCGACACGGAAGGGCTGATTGCAGCACTCAGAAAAAGCGTTGCCACGCTCAAGACGGCAACCGATGATCTTCGCCCCCACACGGACATGTCGGACAGGCTCGCCCTCTGCACGCCTTCCTCGGCCTTTACGGGATTCCGTGTTTCCCCGGAGGCGCCCGCGCAGACCGTGCAGGTTGGCAAGTCCATCACCTTCCACATCACCAACACGCAGAGCAACAGCTACCCTACCTGGAACACGTCGGGCAACCAGGTCGACGCCGTCAAGGTCGACGGGCCGAAGGTGGACCAGGGGCGCTTGGTGATTCAAGTCACAGGTGAGAAACCGACCGGAACAACGGGCGTCGGATTCGCCATTGTCGATCCGACCGGAACGATCAGCAAGCGCTACACGATCACGGTAATTGCAGCGCCATCCGTCGGCTTGAACGAATCGCGTGAAGGGGACAAATCGTCCGCCAGCACGTCTACGGGACCCATGACGATCGAGGTGGACGAATCGGCCATCCGGCGACTTCAGTGTCATCTAGGCCTCGTCGGAGCGCAGAACGACGGCAAGTTCGGGCCGATCACTCTCCAGGCAATCCGAAGGCATGCCCGCCAACACCAGATCGATCTGGGGCGGACCCTCACTCCGGCGATCGTGGAGAAAGTAGTCGCCACGGGCACCGATAGTTGCCGCGACGACGGCGTCGTTACCGAGCAAAGCGATCCAACCCCAACCAACGACCAAACATCGGGCGTATGACCATGGCCAAGACGACCACCAAGAAATCTCGTACCACGAAGAACAAGGCAAAAGGAGCCACCAAACGCAACAGGAAAGCCGAAACCAACTTGACGACGCCAAACTACTGCTCTGCGCCCATCATCCCACCTCGCGAATTCGCGGCTGACTTCGATCCCAATCGCCGTGCACTCATCATCGAAAACGGCAACAAGTGGGTGAACGGCACGGTGATCCACTACTACTTCTTCAGCGATGGTGCCTGGGCTGGCGCCGAGAAGCAGAAAAAGGTCGTGCGCGAAGCCTTCAACAGGTGGCAGGCGATCGGAATCGGTCTTGAATTCAGGGAGGTGCAAAATCGCGACGAGGCGGAGGTGCGCATCGGGTTCAAGCGCAACGACGGTGCCTGGTCCTATGTCGGCACCTATGTACTGAACATCGGGCAGAAGCTGCGCACCATGAACTTCGGCTGGGACTTGACTGGCGCCGACGGCATGGACACCGCACTTCACGAAATCGGCCACACGCTTGGCCTGCCCCATGAACACCAGAACCCCAACGCCGGAATCGTGTGGAACGAGGAAGCGGTGTATGCCGCACTCGCCGGGCCTCCGAACAACTGGTCGCGGGACAAGACCTATCAGAACATCATCAGCAAGCTCGATCCACGCACGGTCCACGGCTCGGTTTGGGACCCGGACTCGGTGATGCACTATCCCTTCGGCAAGGGCCTTATCGACCAGCCCGTGCACTACCGCGACGGCCTCACTCCGGCAGGTGGCCTGTCCCAGCAAGACGTCGCGTGGATCCAAACCTTCTATCCTCCGCTGACGCCGGACACACCATCGTTGCTGCCGTTCCAGTCGGCGTCGCTGCAGCTTCTTCCCGGCCAGCAGGCGGACTTCCGAGTCACGCCCACTGCAACCCGCAGCTATACGTTCCAGACCTTCGGGCCAACCGACACCGTCATGGTGCTGTTCGAGAGGCGCGGCGAGGAATGGCGCTATGTGGCCGGAGACGACGATTCTGGCGAGGACTACAACGCGCGCATCGAATCACGTTTGGTCGCCGGCCGCGACTACATGCTGCGCATTCGCCTGTACTGGTCGAACGCCAGCGGGGCGACGTCCGTCATGCACTGGTAAGCAGCTGCAGCGAGCGTCCGGACAAGTCAGCCCGAAATCGAGCTACGCGCGCGCATCTGACTGCAAGTCGTGCGTCCAGGATTCATACGAGGAGAGCTCAGCCATGTCCCCAAACGAAAGACAAGTCCACGAGCGACACATCGACGGCAGCAGCGCGAAGTCCGATCTCAGACGGCTTCTGGCTATCGCCGATATCGCCAAGGAAGAAATCGATTACATAGAAAAGAGTGTCCGCGAACATGGCCTCGAAGAGTTCCGCAAGACCGACGCAGGCCACTCCAGCGGCGCGCACACCGGCCAGCCCGAGACGTACGATACCGATCAACAGCGTCCCAAGGATGCGCCGCCCGAGAAAGCGAAGTCCCGCGGCGGCCTACAAGCTATTCTTGGTGCGTTGATCAAATGGG
>CAZRNL010000412.1:0-3020 GCA_964601395.1 uncultured Silicimonas sp.
GCGGCGGTCGGAACCGCTTCGGACCCTTCCACCTCGGTCACCAGCGTCGACAGGTCGTCGTCGATGAAATCGTTCAGCGTCTTGCGCAGGTCTTCAAGGTCTACAGAGCAAGCCTGCATCACCTTGGCGGCATCTGGTTCATCCAGAAGTGCCAGAAGCAGGTGCTCGAGCGTCGCCAGTTCATGGCGGCGCGAGTTCGCGATCGCCAAGGCGGCGTGAATCGCGTCTTCGAGCGTCTTTGAAAAAGATGGCACGCGCCCTGCTCCTTCATCATCAGGGGTCGACGGAGCGTCTTGGCCCCGTCTAGACCATGGACTCTTGATATTAGACTTCGGTTAGTTTTCCGAACCTTCAAGAGTTTTCTTTACACAGGCAGTCACAATTTCCGTTACTGCGTCAGCTTGGACAGGAAATTGTCGGAAATTGTGGCGGCTTCAGAACGAATCTTTGCGGCGTCGTATTTCTGCAAAAACGGCGTCGTCGTCCTGGTCTCGCATATTTAGGCCCGATTTCACCTCTGCCAACCCCGCACGCAGGAAAGGGTTGGTTGCCAGCTCGTCCGCAAGTCGCGAAGGCACTGTCGGCTGGTCGCGATCGCGGGCGTCCTTGATGAACTTGATGCGGGCCAGAAGGGCGGGATTGTCCGGTTCGATGGTCAACGCGAAACGGGCGTTGTTCTCGGTGTACTCGTGCCCGGAATAGACCATCGTTTCACCCGGCAGCGCCGCCAGCTTCGACAGGCTTTGCCACATCTGTTCCATCGTGCCTTCGAAGACGCGGCCGCATCCCATCGCCATCAGGCTGTCGGCAGTGAATACGGCGTCGGCGTCGGCAAGATGGAAGGCGATGTGACCGACCGTATGCCCCGAGACATCCATGACCTCGACGGTTGATCCTGCAAACTCGAAAGTGTCGCCATCGACCAGAGTGCGGTCGAGTGGAGGCAGGCGGCGTACATCCGCCGCGGCACCCAGCACTTTCGCGCCGTAGCGGTCCCTCAGGTCCTTTACGCCTTCAATGTGATCGTCGTGATGGTGGGTGATCCAGATCTCGTCCAACCCCCAGCCACGTGCGTCGAGCGCTTCGGCGATCGGCCCGGCCTCGGGTGCGTCGACCAGGGCTGTCTTGCCGTCTCCGTGGACGAGGAAGGCGTAATTGTCCGAGCGACAGGGGACGGTGACGATTTCGAATGTCATGGCGAAGCCTTGTGTTCCGGGTATCGTTCCCCAAGTGTGGGTCAAAGCGACGCGAGCTTCAATGCATCTGGACGTACTTGATCTGAGAACCTTCTATTATCGGACCCGGCTCGGCCGGGCGGCGCAGCGCGCGATCCGAGATCAGATCCTGGCGTTCTGGCCCTCGGCCCGGGGACAGACGGTGGTGGGGTTCGGCTTCGCCGTGCCGCTTCTTCGGCCCTATCTCCCTGACGCACGCCGGGTAACAGCGCTGATGCCGGGACAGCAGGGTGTGATGCCATGGCCTGCGGGTCTTGCCAACGTGTCGGTTCTTTGCGGCGAGACGCTCTGGCCGATCGAGACAGACAGCGTCGACCGCCTGATCGTGTTGCACGGCCTCGAGACCAGTGAACAGCCCGTGGCGCTGCTGGACGAGTGTTACCGGGTCCTTGCACCCGAAGGGCGGGGGCTCTTCATCGTTCCGAACCGGGTCGGACTCTGGTCACGACGCGACGCCACGCCGTTCGGGTTCGGTCGCCCCTATTCGCTGGGGCAGCTCGAGGTGATGCTATCGGCCATAGGTCTCAGACCGACCCGTCACGCTGGGGCACTGTTCCATCCGCCGAAGGACACGCCGTTCTGGCTGAAGACCAGCACCATGTGGGAAAAGATCGGTCGCTCCGTGTCGAACCGGTTCGCAGGTGGCGTGCTGATTGTCGAGGTCACCAAACAGGTGCCCGCCCCGCCGAGACGCGGTCTTCCCGAGGCCGTGCGACGCCCGCTTCGAGCGCTTGAAGGTATCGGCAGCCCCGAGCCAAAACCGGTCTGAAGCGGACCGACTCGCGCTTTCCGGCGAAAAAACCTTTGCATCGGGACGCGCAATCGGTCGCACCTTTGGTTAAATAACTGATTTAATTTAAAAACATTCCGCACCCCCAAGCGGTCCTTGCGGTTGCGGGGTTCAAGGACCTCTGCTACATGACCGCTAATTTCATCTGCCGGGCCGCGCGCCGGGCCCGATGAGCTTGTGACCGAGGTGGCATCCGCGCCTTGGGCATTTGCGAAAAAGAAGAGCGGCGGAAAGGGGACACGTGTCAGAATCAGCGTCAAATTCCACCGGAATCGCCGCCCGTTACGCGACGGCGGTGTTCGAGCTTTCCAAGGATGGTGGCGACCTTGCCGCGCTTGAGAGCGATGTCGACACACTTGAAGCGGCGATCGCGGAAAGCTCCGATCTGCGCGACCTGATCCATTCGCCGATCTATTCCCGCGAAGCGCAGGGCGCGGCCGTCGTCGCACTGTCCAAAGCGATGGGCTTGAGCGGTACGATGGCCAACACGCTCAAACTGATGGCGACCAAGCGCAGGCTGTTCGTGATGCCCCAGCTTCTGAGCGCGCTGCGTGACCGGATCGCCGACGAAAAAGGCGAAGTCACCGCAGAAGTCCAAAGCGCCCGCGCGCTGAGCGCCGAGCAGCAGGCCGCGCTGGCCAAGACGCTCAAGGCGTCGGTTGGCAAAGATGTCAAAATGCAAGTCTCCGTCGATGAAAGCCTCATCGGCGGACTTGTCGTCAAAGTGGGCTCGAAGATGATCGACACGTCGATCCGCTCCAAGCTCGCAGCCCTTCAGAACACCATGAAAGAGGTCGGATAATGGCAATCCAGGCAGCCGAAATTTCGGCAATCCTCAAAGACCAGATCAAGAACTTTGGCCAGGAAGCCGAAGTCGCCGAAGTCGGCCGAGTGCTGAGCGTCGGTGACGGTATTGCCCGTGTCTATGGTCTCGACAACGTGCAGGCCGGTGAGATGGTCGAGTTTCCCGGCGGCATCATGGGGATGGCGCTGAA
>CAZRNL010000413.1:0-3019 GCA_964601395.1 uncultured Silicimonas sp.
CGGTGAGCAGGCCGGCACGTGAGCACGATCTGCCGTTCTTTATGTCTTCACGCGCTGCTGCCGGGCTGTGGAAGAGTCGTTACTTCGAGGCTGGCCGATTCGCGGCCGACCCCGGGGAAAGCGACGAATGGAATCGAGGCGCTTACCTGGTCCGCCATTTGGGACACTGCGGCGAATGCCATACGCCGCGCAATCGATTCGGCAAATTGCTGCAGGAGCAGGAACTCGCTGGCAATCCTGATGGATCCGGCGGAGAGAAAATGCCGAACATCAACGCCGATCCGGAGCAGGGCATCGGTAAATGGTCTATTCGCGATATCGAATATTTCCTCGACATCGGCATGCTCCCCGACGGCGACTTCACCGGCGGCTCGATGGGCCCCGTTATCGAGGACAACACCAGCCACCTCACCCGCGAAGACCGCCTCGCCATCGCCACCTACCTGAAGTCCCTCCCCGGAGGGCCTTAGAACGCGAACCACCGTTTTGATCTGTTGGGGGCTGTTCACTGGTGTCAACTTCTATAGGGAACCGTTGGGGTCGTCGCCGTCTGCCGGCGGGCGCGGGCTTGTCAGGACCCGGTAATAGCACCAGACCACGAGCGCGACCACGCTGCAGACCGAAACCAGCATGAATACGAGCGCAGCAGTGGTCATCGCTGTGTTCCTTCGCGTGGCGAAAGCACTGCCGGATCGTCCGCCGGACCGAGTTTGCCGTCCAGGTCCAGACCCATGGCGCGCCAGCGTCGCGACCCGATTGCCGTGACGACTACCAACATCGCAATCACGGACAGAATGACAATCCACGCCAGTATTGCGGATCGATCCGCCGGAATGCCGGTGGCGGGATCGCCCAGCACCGTTCGCACATAGCCCGGGATGTTGTACCAGCAAAAGCCGAGGAAGATAACGAGCAGGTAGGTCGGCGAAACGTACTTGATGACGAAGCGGAAAATTCGCGGTATGCGAATCTGCGCTCCACGATGCGTTTCCTCGAGTGCCTTGTCGATGCCGAATACCCAGGCGAAACAGATGATCTGCGCGCCCGCAACGATGAAGATCATGAACGTGCCGACCCAGAAATCCAGCGTATCGAGTGCAACAAGTCCTTTACTGAACCACAGCACAAAAATGTTACCGCCGAGGCCGAGGACGGCCACGACACTGGTTGCTGCATAGTGGCTGATGCCGAGCGCTTCCTCGAAAAAAGCCTTTGCCGGTTGCAGCATCGACAGCGAACTGGTAATCGCTGCCAGGAACAACATGAAATACCAGACGGCGCCGAAGAAATTTCCCAGCGGCATCCGTGCGAATACGACCGGCAACGCCGAAAATCCGGTGCTGAACGTGCCACCGATGTTCGCCTGCGTTGCGACGATACCCAAAAACACAACGGCTGCCGTCAGCGTGATCATGCCCCCGAGTGCGACTTCGAAAAACTCGTTGGTTGCCGATGCGGTCAGTCCGGACAAGACGACGTCTTCGTTCTTGCGCATGTATGACGAGTAATTGATTACGATGCCGAATCCGACTGACAGGCTGAAGAAGATTTGCCCGGCTGCGGCAAGCCAGGTTTGAAAGTTGCCCAGCGCCGCGTAGTCCGGGTTCCACATGAAATTCAATCCGGCGGCGACGTTCTGCTCGGGCACGTCGGGATCGGGCGTGCCGAGCGTCAACACCCGCACCAGGATGATAAGCGCGCATATCGCCATCGCCGGCATGGCCCAGCGACAAAAGGTCTCGATGCCCCTGGAGAGGCCGCGGAATACGAGCCATGCGTTGATGGCAAAGGTGATGACCCAGAAGATCAGCGATTCAGGCACCACGCCATCGAGCACGCTGCCGTTATTGCTACTGCCGGTAACTTCGCTGAAAAAGTTTTGTGATGCAGCAACCTGCTGGGTAACGTTCTGGTCCGACAACACACCGATGCCACCGCTTGCATAATGCCAGGCGTAAGCGAGACACCACGATTCTATGATCACGTAATAGAAATAGACGACCAGCGGTATCAGTACGCCGAATGAACCAACGTAACGCGCGATTGCGCCGCGTCCCCAGAGCCCGATGATGGCCGGTGCAGAGTGGAAGCCTTTACGGCCGCCATAGCGACCCATCGTCCATTCCGCCCAGCCGATCGGAATGCCGAGCAGCACAAGGGCAATGAAGTAGGGAATCATGAAGGCCCCGCCGCCGTTCTCGGCCGCATTACCTGGAAAGCGGAGAAAATTTCCGAGGCCGACGGCCGAACCGGATACGGCGAGGATCATCCCGATGCGGGTGCCCCAGCCGGGAAGGGGTGGTCTCATAGAGTCCTGGGGACGTGCCGGGAACGCCGACGGATGCAGATTCTAGCGCGTCGGCGAGGCGGGGGGAATGGGGAGCTCGCTCTGAGGCTCAGTGGGACAGCCGCAGCCCGTGCGACTTCTACCGGCTGAAGTCCTAGAAGCTGACGGCGGCGCCGTCGGCCGCGCGGGAATCGGCGGCGCCGTGGAAAACACGGTTGCTGCGATCGTGGTAGACGCCCATCGCGGCACCGATGCTGTCGGTTTGCCGCAGTGTGTGACCGAGTGCTTCGTACAGTTTCAGGGTGTCCGGGGAAAAACCGCGACGTTCAATGAGGGTTCTGTCGGGCAGCCACTGGTGGTGAATGCGAGGTGCTTCGATCGCCTCGGCAATGTTCATTTCGTGATCGATGACGTTCAAAATGGTCTGCATCGTCGTATTGATGATGGTCTTGCCACCCGGTGTCCCGGTGGCGAAAAGCGGCACGCCGTCCTTGGCCACGATCGTCGGAGTCATGCTCGACAGCATGCGTTGCTGCGGGCGTATGCGGTTCGGCTTGGTGCCGATGCGTCCGTTCGCATCGGTAACCCCCGGCTGTGCATTGAAATCACCCATCTCGTTGTTCAACAGAAAGCCCGCACCTTCGACAACGATCTTCGAGCCGTAACCCTGCTCGAGCGTATAGGTCAGCGACACCATGGTGCCGTCCTTGTCGACCACTGAAAAGTGCGTCG
>CAZRNL010000414.1:0-3005 GCA_964601395.1 uncultured Silicimonas sp.
GTCGAATTCCTCGCGGGTGACGAAATCGCGGTCGGCCAGCCAGCGGTCGATCATGCCTTTCATCGCCGTCTCGGCTTCGTCCTTGGCACCCTGCGCCACGCCCATGGCGTTGGTCATCAGTTGCGAAATGTCGTCGAAAATCTTGTTGCGGGTCTGCATGGTCTGTCTCCGGATACCTCTCCTTTTCTATATGGCTGCGTTTGCGCTCTGCGCAAGGTTGACGCCGCCTCGGCGTGCTGCCACGAGATACGCGATGTTGTTCGCGATCCCCTTCCCCGATATCTCGCCGACGCTGGTCGAGATTCCACTAGGACCGGTGACCCTGCCGATCAGGTGGTACGCGCTTGCGTACATCGTCGGCATCTTCATCGGCTACCGGCTGATCCGAAGCGCCATCGCGCGGCCAGAACTCTGGAAGGACCACGCTCCGCCAATTACCCGCGAAGCGCTGGAGGATCTGCTGACCTGGATGATCCTCGGGATCATCCTCGGCGGTCGGATCGGCTATGTGCTGTTCTACGGGCAAGGCAGCTTTCTCGAGAACCCGATCGAGATCCTCAAGGTCTGGGAAGGCGGCATGTCGTTTCACGGCGGCTTCCTGGGCGTCGTCGCGGCCGGGCTGATATTTGCCCGCCGAAACGCCATTCCCGTTGCGGGGCTGGCCGACGCGCTGGCGCTGGCCACGCCGCCCGGACTTTTTCTCGGACGCATCGCGAATTTCATCAATGCCGAACTTTGGGGTCGCCCCACAGACGTGCCTTGGGGCGTGATCTTTCCCGGCGGACGCGCGCAGGATTGTCCGGGGATCGAAGGACTTTGCGCCCGTCACCCGTCGCAGCTTTACGAGGCGGGGCTTGAAGGCCTGCTTCTCGGGGCCTTGCTTCTCTGGCTGGCCTTTGCGCGCGGCTGGCTGCGCAAACCCGGCGCTATCTGCGGCCTGTTCCTGGCGGTCTACGGCGTGTCGAGGTTCACGGTCGAGTTCTTCCGCGAGGCGGACGCACAATTCATGTCCCCCGGAAATCCGCTTGGCCACATCGTTCGTCTTGGGGACTGGGGGATGTCCCAGGGCCAGCTTCTTTCCCTTCCAATGATCATTGCTGGTCTGGTGATTGTCGTGGTCGCCCGACGACGGGCGGTATGACGAAGCTGGCGGACGTTCTTGTTCGGCGCATCCTCGCCTCCGGACCACTAACCATCGCGGACTACATGGCCGAGTGCCTGATGCACCCGCAACACGGCTATTACACCACACGCGATCCGCTGGGGCGGCTGGGCGACTTCGTGACCGCGCCGGAAATCAGCCAGATGTTCGGCGAACTGATCGGTCTCTGCCTGGCGCAAGCCTGGGTCGACCGCGGTTCGCCTGCGCCTTTTCGACTTGTCGAGCTTGGACCGGGGCGTGGCACTTTGATGGCGGACGCGTTGCGTGCAACGTCCAGCGTGCCGGGTTTCCTCGCCGCCGCGGACCTCCATCTCGTCGAGGCTTCGCCGGTGCTGCGCCTGCGCCAGCAAGACACCATCGCACGGCCCATGACCCACCACGATGACCTGACCACGGTTCCGGAAGGACCATTGTACCTGGTCGCCAACGAATTCTTCGACGCCCTGCCGATCAGGCAGTTTCAACGCGACGGCGCCGCCTGGCGCGAGCGTGTCGTCGGGCTTCAGGACGACGCGCTGGCAATCGGTCTTGCCGACACGTCGTCGCCGTCCTTCCTGAACGATCGGCTTGATGACACCCGGGACGGCGACGTTGTCGAGTATTGTTCCACGGGTCAAATCGTGGCTGCCGAGATCGCGCGCCGCATATCGGATCATGGCGGGATGGCTCTGATCGTCGACTATGGCGACTGGCGCTCGCTGGGCGATACGCTTCAGGCCGTGCGCGATCACAAATCGTTGCCACCTCTGGACACCCCCGGAGAAGCGGACCTGACCGCACACGTCGATTTCGAAGCTCTCGCACGCGCCTCGACACCTCTGGTTGCGACGCGCCTGACCCCGCAGGGCGTCTTTCTCGAGCGACTGGGCATCACGCCCCGCGCCCAGACCTTGGCACGTCCCCTGACCGAAGACCGGCTCGCGGCCCACATCGCTGCCCATCGGCGCTTGACGCACCCCGACGAAATGGGAACCCTGTTCAAGGCTATGGCACTCACAAGCAAGGATTCGCCTTTGCCTCCGGGTTTCGCACCATGACACTGGAGATCCTGACGTCTGACGTCCTTTCGCCGCTCAAACACGGATTCTTCACGCGCCGTGGCGGGGCCTCGTCAGGCGTGTTCGCCGGTCTGAATTGTGGTTTCGGATCGTCGGACCAATCGGAGATAGTCTCGATCAACCGTGAACGCGTCGCGTCAGCGATGGACGTCGCATCCGATGATCTGGCCACGGTCCACCAGGTTCACTCGACCGTCGTGGCCACTGTCGAGGAATCGCCGGGCCGCGAAACGCGCAAGGCCGATGCCATGGTCACCCGAACGCCGGGTCTTGGCCTTGCCGTGCTGACTGCCGACTGCCAACCGGTCCTCTTTGCCGATGAAGAAGCCGGCGTCATCGGGGCCGCGCATGCGGGTTGGAAAGGTGCGCTTGGCGGTATTCTCGAAGCGACGCTGGACGCGATGGAGACACTCGGTGCGGACCGCCAACGCATTTCTGTGGCGATAGGTCCTGCCATCAGCCAGAAGGCCTACGAGGTCGGGCCGGAGTTCCTCGATGCCTTCGTGATCGAAGACCCTGACAGCGTGCGGTTCTTCGTCAACGGCGCGGGCGACCGCTATCACTTCGACCTCGTGGGCTTCAGCCTGAACCGTCTGCGACAGGCGGGAGTAGGCAATGTCGAGTGGATCCGGCGCTGTACCTACTCCGAGCCCGAACACTTCTATTCCTATCGGCGCAGCGTACACCAGAAAGAGGCCGACTATGGCCGGCTAATCTCGGTCATTCGGCTTTAGAGCGTGTCGACCTTGATCGGATTCGGGATTCCCAAGGCTTTCTTTCTGTGA
>CAZRNL010000415.1:0-2993 GCA_964601395.1 uncultured Silicimonas sp.
TCAAGGCCGCGACGCTGGACATGATACGGGCCCAGGGAGCGATCGTGGGCTGGACCGCTACATGCTCCGAACTCGGGCGCGCCCTCGATGCCTGAGCCCTTTTGTATTCCCCGGTTCACCGCCACCTGGAGCGAGCTGACGTTCGAACCTTTCCGGGAAGGCGTCGAGATCCATCACATCCGCATCGGCGAGCCTGCCCTGGCGATCCTGCGCTACGCGCCGGGCGCCTCGGTGCCCCGTCACCGCCACACGGGATTGGAGACGATTCTCGTGCTCGAAGGCATTCAGTGCGACGAAAGGGGTTGCTATTCGAAAGGCGCGCTGGTGGTGAACCCCGAGGGCTCGGAGCACTCGGTCTGGTCCGAAACAGGCTGCGCGGTGCTGATCCAGTGGGAACGGCCCGTCAAGATACTTGAAGAAAGCTGACCATGACATTCGAAGCTTTTGATTTTTCCTCCCTTCATGCCCGCTATGCCGCGGGCGCTTCGCCGCGGGAAACCATTGAAAACTGCTATGCGCGGATCGAGGCCATTGGCGATCCGGGGATCTTCATCCACCTGCGCGACAAGGCCGGCGTTCTGGCCGACGCCGACGCTCTTGGCGCCTTTGATCCGTCGAAACCGCTCTGGGGGATTCCGTTCGCGATCAAGGACAATATCGACCTCGGCGGAGCGCCCACCACGGCGGCCTGTCCGGCCTTCGCCTATATCCCGGAAGAGGACGCCTTCGTCGTGGCGGAGTTGCGCGCGGCCGGGGCGCTGCTGATCGGCAAGACCAACCTCGACCAGTTTGCGACCGGCCTTGTCGGTGTACGGTCGCCCTTTCCGATCCCGAAGAACGCAATCGACCCCTCGATCGTGCCCGGAGGGTCGAGTTCGGGCTCGGCGGTAGCGGTATCTCATGGGATCGTGTCCTTCGCGCTCGGCACCGATACGGCGGGATCGGGTCGCGTGCCGGCGGCGTTGAACAACATCGTCGGGCTCAAGCCGACGCTGGGGGCGCTGTCCAGTACAGGCGTCGTTCCGGCCTGCCGCACGCTCGACACCATTTCTGTCTTTGCGCTGACGGTGCCGGATGCCCATGCCGCCTTCCAGGCGGCCGCACGCTACGATCCGGCCGACGCCTACGCCCGCCACATCCCCGCGCCCGCGCTCGGAACGCCTCCGCCGCGCCTGACGATCGGCGTGCCCGATGCGGCGACGCGCGAGTTCTTCGGGGATGCGGTCCAGGCGCAGTCCTTCGACGCCCTCCTCAGCCGGCTTTCCGACATGGGTTACGACGTGAAGGAGATTGATTTCACTCCGTTCTTCGAAGTTGCCAAGATGCTCTACGAAGGCGCATGGGTGGCTGAGCGGATGACGGTGATCGAGACCATGATGCAGCGGGATCCGGAGGCTATCCTCCCCGTCACGCGCAAGATCATCGGAGCGGCGGACGCGCTGTCGGCGGCGGACGCCTTCCGCGGCATCTACCGTCTGGCCGACCTCAAGCGGGCCGCGGAACCCGCGCTGGCGGGTGTGGATCTGCTTTGCGTTCCGACCATCCCGACCTTATATTCGCTGTCCGATCTGGAGGCCGATCCGGTCACGCCTAACTCGCGCTTCGGGACCTATACCAATTTCGTCAACCTTATGGACATGTGCGGCATCGCCGTGCCGGTGACGCCTCGCAGCGATGGTCGTCCCGGAAGCGTGACTTTCCTTGCCCGTGCAGGACAGGATGCTCTGGTGGCGTCGCTTGCCGCGCAGATCCATTCGGATTGTGCTCCGCTTCTTGGCGCAACAGGCACGACGTTGGCTGCCGCCGCTCCGGCGCAGGCCGGACCGATGAATTCCGAGATCGCGATAGCGGTCGTGGGCGCGCATATGTCGGGCCTGCCTCTGAACGGCGAATTGACCCGTCTGGGCGCGCGGTTTCTCGAGGCGACGGTATCGGCCCCGGTCTATCGGCTCTTCGCGCTGGAAGGCGGCCCGCCATTTCGTCCGGGCATGATCCGGGACGGGCAGAACGGCGCATCGATCGCGCTGGAACTTTGGGCCCTTCCAAGCGCCAAGGTCGGGCGGTTCCTGTCGGGCATTCCGTCGCCGCTCGGCATCGGCACGATCGTATTGGCCGACGGGCGCAGCGTGAAGGGATTTCTCGTCGAGAGCATGGCTCTCGAAGGTGCTACCGAGATCACCGGCTACGGCAGCTGGCGCGCGTTTCTGGACCGGGGAACCCCGTAGCGCGAGAGGCCGGCGAGGCCTTCACCATTCCAACGGCACGACATCCACCGACTGCTTGCTTTTCTGACCGCCGGAGGTTCGGACAATTCCCTTGATCGGAGCGATATCGGAATAGTCGCGCCCCAGCGCAGCGACGATGTGGTCAAGGCCGACGAGCGTCTCGTTCGTCGGATCGTATTCCACCCATCCCATATCGGGGCCGCACCACGCTCGCACCCAGGCATGCATGGCGTCGGCTCCCTCCAGCCGGGCTTTCCCCTTGGGCGGGATGGTCCGCAGATAGCCGCTGACATAGCAGGCGGGTACGCCCAAGGACCGAAGGCAGGCGATCATGATATGCGCGAAGTCCTGACAGACACCGCGCCGGTTTGCGAAGGCCTCGCTTGCCGGAGTATCAACCTTTGTCGCCTTGGGATCGAACCTGAGGTGTGCGTGCAGGGCGCGTCCGACACCCAGGACCGCGTCGAACGCGCTAGTTCCCGGTGTCACGGCCGACCGGGCGAATTCCGTCATTGCCGGGTCGAAGACCACCCGCGGCGAGGGCGCGATGAAATTCAGAGGCGCAGTTCCAAGCACGTCCCGGCTTGCCGAAAGAAGGCCGGGAAGATCCGATAGAAGGGCGCTGAATTTCCGCCCGGAGTCCGGGCGGTTCCGTTCAAGGCGCACGTTCATATCGAGCCTGATCCCCGAATGCCGTCTGCGAAAAGCGATCTCGGTGACGGTGTTTCCGTAGAAATCCGTCCGGTCGGATTGCTCGTCCGGTGCGGG
>CAZRNL010000416.1:0-2979 GCA_964601395.1 uncultured Silicimonas sp.
CCGCTTCTCGAGGTTCTTTCGGGCCGAGGGCTTGCACTTGAACAGGGGGTCTTTCCCGTCTCCGACGCTCCGGGTCTTGGCTATGTCCCCGACGTCGGTGCCGTTTCCAGCCTTCAGGCCTCGCGCCGGGAAGTTCGGCTTTGACCCTCTCGGCGCTTCGCCTGCACCCCGACGACAACGTCGCCTGCCTGCTGCGCGACCATGGGGCAGGGGAGACGCCCCGGCTGGCCGAGGGCCCGGCTCCGGTTCTGGGCGAGCCTGTCGCGATGGGCCACAAGATCGCGCTGACGGCCATTCCGGCGGGTACGGCGGTGATGAAATACGGCGCCGTCATAGGTCGGGCGACCACGGCAATCGAGCCGGGCGCCCACGTCCATCTCCACAACCTGGCCGGAGAGATGCGATGAACGCCCCTGACACCTTTGCCGGCTATCCGCGCGCTTCGGGGCGGCCGGGCATCCGCAACCACCTGCTTGTCCTGTCGGTCTGCGGCCTGAATTCCGCGGGCGCGCGCAAGGTCGCGGCCCGGCTTCCCGGCGCCGTTCTTGTGACGCAGCCTTACGGAAGGGGCCAGCTTGGCCCCGACTTCGCCTTTCAGGACGCGATCCTGACGCGGCTTGCCACGCATCCCAATGTCGGCGCGGTGGTGCTGCTGGCGCCCGACGCCGCCATGCGCAGCCGGTATCAGGACCGGATCGAGGCGACGGGCCGCCCGGTCGCGGGCTTCTCGCTTCAGGAGGCTGACGAAGACGGCGAAGCCATCGTGGAGGAGGCCGTTGCCGCCGGGCGTTTGCTGCAACAGGAGTTGGGGCGGGCAGACCGCGTGCCGGTCGCGGTCTCGGACCTCGTGATCGCGATGGAGTGCGGCCATTCGGACGCCTCGTCGGGCATCCTTTCCAATCCTCTTGCCGGGGATGTCGCGGATCTGATCACCGCGCTTGGCGGAGCGGCGGTCATCTCCGAGACGATGGAATGGCTGGGAACCGAACCGATGCTGATGGCGCGCGCCGAACCCGCCGTTGCCGAAAGGCTGGGCGAGCTGGTCGTCGCACGGCACGCCATCGCGCTTGCCGCCGGTCAGGAACTGAGCATGGGAAATCCGGGCCCGCAGAACCACGAGGGCGGTATCACGACGCTTGAGGAAAAGAGCTTCGGCGCCATCGCGAAAGCCGGCACCGGTCCAATCGCCGGAGCGCTGGCTGCCGGAGAGCCGATCCCCGGTCCGGGTCTCTACCTGATGGACACGCCGACCCTTTCGCCCGAGTCGATCACCTCGATGGTCGCGGGCGGCGCGCAAATCGTGATCTTCACCACCGGTCATGGCAATCCCTACGGCAGCGCCATCGCGCCGACCATCAAACTGACCGCAAACCCGGACACCGCGTGGCGCCTGCCCCGGCAGATCGACTTCGATGCCTCGGCCGCCTGGACCGGCGAAAGCCGGAGAGAAGATCTCGCGCCGGGATTGTTCGATCTTGTCCTTGGCGTCTGCGGCGGGCAGAGCGTCGCCGCGGAACGCCTGGACGAGGGTTGCGAGGTGATCAGCCGGCTGGGTGCTTCGGTATGAGCGGGATTACGCACGTCACGCTGGTTCCGCTGGGCGGCATGGCCGGGGACATGGTCGTGGCAGCTCTGCTCGACGCTTTGCCCGACCGCGTGGACGCTGTGATGGCAGTTCTGCGCGCCGTCCTGCCCGGCGATTTGCCAAGCCTGTCTCAGGTCGTCTCGGGCGGCATCGCGGCGCGCAGCTTCGTCGTGCCGTCTCAGGGCCGGGATGTCCCGATCCACTACACCGATCTTGACCGGATGATTGGCGCGGCGCCGCTGCCGGAGACAGTCGCCGGACACGCCCGCGCGATCCTGCGCCTTCTGGCTGAAGCCGAGGCCGCGGTGCATGCCATTCCTCTCGACCGCGTCCATTTCCACGAGATCGCCGACTGGGACACCCTGGCGGACGTGGTTGCGGCCGGGCGGCTGATCGCAGAATTGGACGGTGCCGCCTGGCGGATCGAGCCCTTGCCGCTGGGCGGGGGAACGGTCCGGACCGCGCACGGCCTGCTGCCGGTTCCCGCACCCGCCACCGCGCGCCTGCTTGAGGGTCTCGCCGTCCACGACGACGGCGTCCCGGGCGAAAGGGTGACGCCCACGGGCGCTGCCATCGCCCGCCACATCGCGACGGCGCTGCCCCAGGCCCCATCCGGCGGCGAGGGGCGGATCGTCGCGACCGGCTACGGCGCCGGGACGCGCAGCCTTCAGGGCATGCCTAACGTCCTTCTGGCGAGGCTTCTGAGCCGTGACCTCTCCGTCGCCGCCGCTCCGGTAACGCTGATCGAGTTCGACATCGACGACATGACGGGCGAGGAGATCGCGATGGCGGTCGGACACCTGAGGGACGCGCCCGGGTTGATCGACCTCGTGACATATCCGGTCACGGGCAAGAAAGGTCGCACCGCGACCGCCTTCCGCCTGATCGTCCGCCCAGATGGGGCCGACTCCGTCGCCGCTGCGTGCTTTTCCCAGACCTCGACCATCGGTCTCAGGCTGCGGGAGGAACGGCGCCATTGCCTGCCGCGCGAGATCGACGAGGGTCAGCCACGCGTGAAGCGCGTTACCCGGCCGGACGGATCGGTGACCGCAAAGGCCGAGGCGGACGACCTGGCCGGCACGACTCTGGCCGAAAGACGAAGCATGTCCCGGAGGTGGGAAGAATGATTCCCGACGCCCTTCGCGACGCCATCCTCCGTCCGCCCGAGCTGGCCATTGCCCTCAGTGGCGGGGTGGACAGCATGACGCTCGCCCATGCCGCGCACCGGCTGCGCGAGGTGCGGATGCTGCACGCCATCTCTCCGGCGGTCCCGGAGGAGGCGACGACGCGCGTCCGGGACCACGCAAGGCGCCACGGCTGGACACTGGCCCTGATCGACGCCGGAGAATTCGCCGATCCCCGGTATCGGAGCAATCCGCTCGACAGGTGCTATT
>CAZRNL010000417.1:0-2074 GCA_964601395.1 uncultured Silicimonas sp.
GGGGATGGCTGAGCGCGGTGCAAATCCCTGGAACCACCGGATGATGTTCCTGGCTCTGGCGGCTGCCGTGGCCTTCGCCCAGCTGCTGCCGATCGAAACTTCGCCTGGCCGCTTTCCCGGCCCCGATATTCTGGTGCTGCTCGCGTTCTCATGGGTCGTGATGCGGCCTGATTACGTTCCGGTCTGGATTCTGGCGGGCGTCTTCTTGCTGGCCGATCTGCTGCTCATGCGCCCGCCCGGACTTTGGACGGCGCTTGTGATCCTTGGCAGCGAGTACCTGCGGGCGCGATCCTTCAGTCTGCGGGATACACCCTTCCTGCTCGAGTGGCTTTTGATCTCGGGTGTCATTTTTGCGATATTCGTGGTGAATTTCTTGATTCTGGCGCTTTTTGCGGTCGCTCAGCCGGGGCCGGGATTGACGCTGGTGCGCCTGATCGCCACCATTCTCGCCTATCCGCTGGTGGTGATCCTTGCGGGAAGGGCCTTTGGTTTGAGAAAGATCGTGCCGGGCGAAGTCGACCGACTGGGACATAGGCAATGAAGCGTTCATCGAAGGAAAACGACGAAAGTTCGGGTCTGGTCACCCGCAGGGGGCTTGTCCTTGGCGGCTTCCAGCTGGCCTTCATGGGAATGCTCGGTTTCCGAATGCGTCAGATGCAGGTCGAAGAGGCCGAGCAATACCAGCTTCTGGCCGAGGAAAACCGGATCAACGTCCGGCTCATTCCTCCGTCGCGCGGCATCATCTACGACCGACACGGCGTTGCCTTGGCGCAGAATGCCCAGAACTACCGGATCGTGATTGTCCGCGAGGACGCGGGCGACGTCGAAGAAACCATCGCGAAGCTGCGACGTCTCATTCCGCTGGACGAGGATGAGCTGGAGCGCTCGATCAAGGAAATGTACCGCCGTAGCCCATTCGTCCCGGTGACGCTGGCCGACCGGCTTCATTGGGAAGACCTGGCCGAGGTGGCCGTGAACGCTCCTGTCCTGCCGGGGATCACACCCGACGTCGGGTTGAGCCGCGAATACCCGATGGGTGCCGATTTTGCTCATATCGTGGGGTATGTCGGACCGGTCAGCGAATTCGACCTTTCGAAGCTGGAAGATCCCGACCCGCTTCTGCAGATACCCAAATTCCAGATCGGCAAGATCGGACTTGAGACCAAACTTGAAACCGATCTGCGGGGAAAGGCGGGGACCAAGCGGATCGAGGTCAATGCAGCCGGTCGCGTCATGCGTGAGCTGAGCCGAGACGAATTCTCCCCCGGTACCGATATCCAACTGACCGTCGATCACGGACTTCAGAACTACGCGCAGTCGCGTCTGTCCGGCGAGAGTGCCGGTGCTGTGGTCATGGACATTGAGACGGGCGATTTGCTGGCGATGGCGTCCTCTCCGTCCTTCGATCCCGATCTGTTCGTGCGCGGCATCTCTACAGCGGATTACTCCATGCTGACCGAGAACAAGTACCGCCCGCTTTTCAACAAGACCGTGCAGGGTACCTATCCGCCCGGTTCGACGTTCAAGATGATGACCGGACTGGCAGCATTGCGACATGGGGTGATAGGGCCCCACGAGACCGTTTGGTGTCCGGGACACATGACCGTCGGCGGACGCAGGTTCCATTGCTGGAAGCGCGGGGGGCATGGACACGTCGACCTCGACAAGGCGATCACCCAATCCTGCGACGTCTACTTCTACGAAGCTGCACAGCGGACCGGGATCGACAATCTCGCCGCGCTTTGTCACCAGTTCGGGCTGGGCGAGCGATACGACCTGCCGGTCTCCGCGGTGGCCGAAGGTCTGATCCCCTCGACGGAGTGGAAGGCGCGTGTGCGCGACGAGGTCTGGCGTCCGGGCGATACGATCAACTCTGCCATCGGCCAGGGCTATGTGCTGACCTCGCCGCTGCAACTGGCTGTGATGACCGCGCGGCTTGCCAGCGGCCGCGCCGTCGCTCCGCGTCTGGTGAAGTCCATCGACGGCGTCGAAGTGCCGGTCGCCGAGGCGGAGCCGCTTCCAGTATCGCGCGAACATCTGGACCTGATCCGGCGCGGCATGTGGAATGTCTCGA
>CAZRNL010000417.1:2084-2979 GCA_964601395.1 uncultured Silicimonas sp.
CGCGGATCGTTTCCGAAGGGTACGAAATGGCGGGCAAGACCGGGACCAGCCAGGTCCGCAACATTACGGCTGCCGAACGGGCGCGCGGCGTGATCGGCAACGACCAGCTGCCCTGGGAACGGCGGGACCATGGGTTGTTCGTCTGCTATGCCCCCTACGACAAGCCGAAGTACGCGGTTTCCTGCGTCGTCGAACATGGTGGCGGCGGATCGACCGCCGCGGCACCGCCTGCGCGCGACATCCTGCTTTATGCGCTCTACGGCGATGTTCCCCCGCTCGAGGCCTATCCGTCCGACCAGCGCGAGCGTATCCGGGTGCAGCACGAGGAAATGGTGCTGCGGCCCCGGCTTGAGCCTGACGCCAAGGCCTCGCGGGCATGAGCTATCTTGAGTACAAGGTTCAGACCGTCCCGACGGGCGCACGGAAGATTCTGTATGCGAATTGGGCGCTTGTGCTTCTGCTGACGGCCGTAGCCTGTGTCGGCTTCCTGATGCTGTACTCGGTGGCCGGAGGCAATCTGTCGCGCTGGGCCGAACCTCAAATGAAGCGGTTTGCGCTGGGTCTGGTCGTGATGTTGATGATCGGAATGGTGCCGATCTGGTTCTGGCGCTCGATGTCCGGGATCGCCTACATTGGATCGCTGGGACTACTGGTCCTGGTCGAGCTTGTTGGCGAGATCGGAATGGGTGCGCAGCGCTGGATCGACCTCGGTCCGCTACGACTACAGCCGTCCGAGGTGATGAAGATCGCATTGGTGATGATGCTGGCGGCCTATTACGACTGGCTGCCGCTGAGCAAGGTCTCGCGACCGCTGTGGGTTTTGTTTCCTGTGGCCCTGATTCTGATTCCGACCGCGCTCGTCCTGAAGCAACCTGACCTTGGCACCGCGATCCTG
>CAZRNL010000418.1:0-2963 GCA_964601395.1 uncultured Silicimonas sp.
GAGAGCCTGTCGCAGACGTTGCGCGGCAGTGGCGGTTTCGGTTCGACGGGGCGCGGTTGATGGCGATGGTTCTTGTCATGGCGGCGGCGCTGTGGGGGCTCGGCCACCTTCTTCGCGTCCCGACCGGCGGCCGCGTCCTGATGATCGGCATCCTTTATGTCTCGGTCCTGATGCTTCAGGTCGCGCTGCCCGCAGGTCATCCGCTGCGGGAAGCGACGGGAGGCTCGGCGGGCGAATGGCTGGTTCTGGGCGGGCTCGCGGCGCTGGTCTGGCTTTACGCGCGGGGACTGAAGACCCTGAAGTCTCGTGTCAGGCCCGAAAACCGCCCGAAGGACAGTCCGGTTTCGACGTCCACGGAACTCGAGCGCAATGCTCGCCATATCGTCCTACGCGAAATCGGCGGACCAGGGCAAAAAAGGCTCAAGGCGGCGCGCGTGCTGGTCGTGGGTGCAGGCGGTCTCGGCGCTCCCGCCCTGCAGTACCTGGCGGCGGCCGGGATCGGGACGATCGGTGTCATCGACGACGACACCGTCGAAAACTCGAATCTTCAGCGCCAGGTGATCCATACCGACGACCGGATCGGCATGCCCAAGGTGTTTTCCGCCGAACACGCGATGAAAGCGCAGAACCCCTTCGTCACCGTCCGGCCCTATCACCGGCGGCTGACGGCCGATATCGCCCGCGATCTTTTCGCGGACTACGACCTGATCCTGGACGGCACGGACGACACCGCGACGCGCTATCTTGTCAACGAAACCGCCGTTGCCCTGAAGTTGCCGCTCATCTCTGCGGCGATCAGCCAGTGGGAAGGCCAGATCAGCATCTTCGATCCGTCGCGCGGCGCGCCCTGTTACGCCTGCATCTTCCCGGAGGCCGCAGCACCCGGTCTTGCGCCGAGCTGCGCCGAGGGTGGCGTACTGGGGCCGCTGCCGGGCGTTCTGGGTTCGATGATGGCGGTCGAGGCGATCAAACTTCTGGCGGGGACCGGCGAGCCGCTGCTGGGACGCCTGATGATCTACGATGCGCTTTACTCTGATGTCAGGGTCATCGGCGTAAAGAGGCGTGAAGACTGCCGGGTTTGCGGTTTGCACGGATCGGCTCTGGCATATTCCGGATCGCACACCTAGATTCCACGCCATGACAAACAGCAGCAAAAATCCACTTCTGGTTGAATGGGATACTCCCTTCGGCCTTCCCCCGTTCCACATGATTTTCGACGATGCGTTCGAGCCCGCCTTCGATGCGGCGCTTGACGAGGCGCGCGCCAGGACTGCCGCAATCGCCGATAACCCCGAACCGCCGACATTCGAGAACACGATCGAAGCGCTGGAGTTGGCGGACGAGTCACTGGGCCGTGTGCTTTCGGTCTTCTACAATCTTGCCGGCACCGACTCGAACCCCAAGCGTGAAGAACTGCAGCGGATATTTTCGCCCCGGCTTGCAGCCTATTCGTCTGAAATCACGATGAATGAGCCGTTGTTCCGACGGATCGACACGCTCTGGCAAACCCGTGAAGAGCTGGATCTGTCGGACGAGCAGGCGCGCGTCCTGATGTTGACCCGACGCGGTTTCGTCCGGTCCGGTGCCGAGTTGCAGGGCTATGCCCGTGACCGGCTTGCCGAAGTGAAGGAGCGCCTCGCTGTTCTCGGCACGCAGTTCACGCAGAACCTGCTGGCCGACGAAAGGGCCTGGTACATGGTTCTGGACGAGGCCGAGCTGGAAGGCTTGCCCGATTTCGTCGTTTCCGCCGCTCGCGCGGCGGGCGAGGAAAAGGGAGTCGAGGGTGCGGCAATCACCCTGTCCCGGTCATTGATCGTTCCGTTCCTGCAATTTTCGCCTCGCCGCGACCTCAGGGAGCGTGCCTGGCGGGCCTGGTCATCGCGCGGTGCGAATGGCGGCGAGACAGACAACCGCGCCATCGTGGCGGAAACCCTGAAGCTGCGGGCGGAGCGCGCCAACCTGCTCGGTTATGACGACTTCGCGCAGTACAAGCTCGAGACCGAGATGGCAGGATCGCCCGAGGCCGTTCGAGACCTTCTGATGAAGGTTTGGGAACCTGCGCGCACCACGGCCCTTGCGGATACCACGCGGCTTCAAGCGATGATGCACGCCGACGACGAACAGGGGCAACTCGAACCCTGGGACTGGCGTTACTATTCCGAGAAGCGGCGCTCCGAAGAGCACGACCTGAACGAGGCCGAACTGAAGCCCTACCTGCAACTCGACCGAATGATAGAGGCGGCCTTTGCCTGTGCGGGGCGACTGTTCGGGATCGAGGCCAGCGAGATCGACGTGCCGCTCAATCATCCAGACAGCCGCGCCTGGGAAATCACTCGCGACGGCAAGCACCTCGCGGTGTTCATCGGCGACTATTTCGCGCGAGGATCGAAGCGTTCGGGCGCGTGGTGCTCGGCGCTTCGCAGCCAGCGCAAGCTGGGGGGTGAAGTTCGTCCCGTCGTCATCAATGTCTGCAATTTCGCCCGCCCTCCCAAGGGCAGCCCCGCGCTTCTGTCCTATGACGATGCGCGGACGCTGTTCCACGAGTTCGGGCATGCGCTGCACCAGATGTTGTCCGACGTGACCTATGAATCCGTCTCCGGCACTTCCGTGGCCCGCGATTTCGTCGAACTGCCATCGCAGCTATACGAACACTGGTTGGAAGTTCCCGAGGTGCTTGCAGAGTTCGCAACCCACGCTGATACGGGCGAGCCGATGCCGAAGGATCTTCTGGACCGGCTTCTTGCGGCCTCGACATACGACATGGGATACCAGACCGTCGAATATGTCGCCTCCGCACTGGTCGATCTGGATTTCCACTCGGGCGACGCTCCTCAGGATCCGATGCAGCGGCAGGCCGAGGTTCTGGACAGCATCGGAATGCCCCACGCCGTCCCGATGCGCCACGCGGCGCCGCATTTCGCGCATGTGTTCTCGGGCGACGGTTATTCGTCGGGCTACTACAG
>CAZRNL010000419.1:0-2957 GCA_964601395.1 uncultured Silicimonas sp.
TTGTTTCAGCACGCATTAATCACGAGAACTACGGAGAACGGGGCAGGAACTTCAGGCTAGAAACCAGTTGATGGCGCCGGCCCCTCGGCGCAACGCTGAACGGGGTGTTCCGCCTTCGATGAGCCTGACTGCCAAGCGTGCTACTTTATTCCCAGATTCGACCGACCGTCATCAGAAGCTTTTTTCCAACGGTACGCCCTTCTCCTGCCCGCGCGTTCGAGGCCCGCGATGCATGCGGTCAACTCCCGCCATCAACTCCACGCCGGTGGAAAACTCCTCGGCGGAATGCAGCGCGTAGCATCAGGACCCGGCTGCACCACTTCGACGACCAAACCGCAGGTCAGATCCGCCGGGGAATAGGCCATCTTCTCGCCGTACGGCTCGAGCATGCAGTTCTTCGCGTCCAGCGCTGAGCCGTCGATGTTGAGCATCTGTATACTCTTGCGCTGCATCGTTTCGTTGTAGGCAGCCAGATCGTTTACGCAGATGCACAGCTCGCCCGAGGTAGCCGTCACCTTTCTCCTGCAGCGTATCCGTCAGCGCACCGGGACCAACCGGCTGCACCAGCTCCAGCCAGATCCCTTTCGCATCGATGAAGCAAGCCTTGAATGCACCGATCTTTTCATTTTCGTTATCAGCGCTGGTATCGATTTCCTTGTGATAGCGTTCGAGACCGAGGACGTCCGTGTAGAAACTCGCCGTCACCTTGAGATCCGTCACCCAGATCGCGATGTGATCGATCCAAGGCTGGTCGGGGCTGGCCGCTGGCTCGTCTTCCCACATCTTGTCACGGATGTTGATCAGCCCCCCTTCGTCACCGGGCTTCACCTCGAAGATCTCGACGCTTGTCCCACGGGTCAGGTCCGTCGGCCAGTAGGCGATGCGCTGGCTCGTGTGTTCGATATCGTCCCCCGTAACGACACCTTCCTTGATGAGGCCGCCGTCGTCACTGAGCGGGCTGCCGTCCATGTTGAGCATCGGGATGTTGCGCGCTTTCATCTCCCGGAGCACGGCATTGTAATCCTGTGGTTGAAAATTGATCTCGATGATCGCACCAGCACCTTTTTCTTCGAGGATGTCCATGCCGGGGCCCGGCGTTGTCGGTTTGATGAGCTCTGCCTAGTACGTCTTGAGAATCTTGCCGTAGGGCAGATCGGCGGTCATGCGCGTGTACTTTGCGTCAACCACCTCAACCACCGGAAGATTGACGTCGGAGATCTTGTCCACCTCCAGGCTAGCCGATCCACCGTACAGCTCGTCTTTGCCGTCAGGCCCCTTGTGCGGCACGCCGGTAAACAGCACGGAGTTGAGCTGCGCAATAGCCGGCTTGTCGCCGCCTTCGACGTCCGGAATAATCTTCAATACCGCCAGCGGCAACGCTTCGAGGGCGGAGGCCGGCAGGTTTGAATCAGGCGTGAAGAATGTTCTGGCGGCAATGTAGCCGGGCTTCGTCTCGACGATGCCTTCGATTTCGCCCGTGCCGTGCTGCATCAGTTCGATGCGATGGGCGAGCTTCTTGCCGAAGCCCCAGATTTCCCTGCCCAGTACCAGCGCGTTTTCCGTCGTCACGTAAACGCAGTTGGTGTACCCGTAAACCTGCCCTTCGTGCTGGCACAGTATCGCCGTGTAAACCTCGCCGTAAGGGCCGCCGCTGGTACTGAAATGGTTGAACTCGAGCACCATGAATGCGGTGGCAGGCTCGATCAGCTCCAGCTCCGCGGGCAGGATGTCCAGCGCGGCATCCTCGTCGGTGAGGTACGTGAGCACGAGAGCTTCCGTATCACGATAGTACCAGGGCCCTTTTTTGTACGAGTTGTGCGCCGGCATGCTCGTACCCCAGGCGTCGGGTGTCAGTCTTCCCATATTTGCCATGATTCAAATCCTCAACTGCGTGTGCCTAGAAAAAACAGCCACCTAAAGGAGCCGCATGGCCTGCCTGGCGGCGCGCTCGCCATGTTCGACCGCCCCGAACCACTCCTGAATGCCGTTATGCTCCGAGTGACCGAAAGCGATACGTCCGAACGGCCTGCTTGAGACCGGCTGCATTACCGAGCCGCCGCCATTGCCGTGGAAGAAGCCGGGAACCGCTGCCACATAGGAATGTCCCCAGCGATTAACGATGATGCCGGCGATATCGGTGCGTTCATCGAAGCCGTAAGGGCCGAACATGGTCATAAGCTGCCGCCGCACGGCGGCCTCGATATCGGCATAGCTCCTGGACAACAGCTCCCACCTGATGGCGGCCGATTGTTCCTTCGCCGGTAATCCGGGTTTGGGAAAACCCGCGTAGAAGGTCAGCACCGCGGGCTTGTTCGGGTCGAGCGGCGGCGGGTCCGCGCCGAACACCATCGGCCGGCGGATATTGCAGAAACCGCCCAGGTCGCCAGCATTGAAAAAATGGCAGGCGCTGATACCAAGCTTCGCCATCGGCCGCCAGTTGCGTAGCGCGACGTTGACGACCATGTTCGAGCCGTAGATCAACTGATCGAAGGCGTGCCGGTGGGAAGCCGGCAAAGCCTGGATGACATGCTTGTTCACCCAGGCGCCTACGGCGGACACCACGGCCCTGGCCCGGACGCGATAGACCTTTTCATCCTTCAGGTAATGAATCGTGACCGTCCGCGCATCGGCCGGCGGACCGTCATGCGCCACATGGATACTCGTGGCGTTCAGCCGGACCCTCATCGGGCGCCCTGGACGGTCGAAGTTCTCGAAGCGGTACGGGGCATCATGAACCTCCTCGAAACACGTTCCACCCGAAATGGCATCGGGCAGCACATTTTTCAGAAGCAGCCGGTAAACCGCGTCATTCCCGCCCGGGAAAGAGAACAGGCCCTCGACCTCCCTGTCATCGGACGGTATGCGATACAGGGACTTGTCACCGAAACCGGTGTCGAAGCCCGGCAGCGCGGACATCATGGCGTAGCGCGCGGAAATCGCATCCGAGCCCAGGCCCG
>CAZRNL010000420.1:0-2946 GCA_964601395.1 uncultured Silicimonas sp.
CTGCCCAACGTGATGAGCCCGATCATGGTCTCGGCCACTTTGGGCATCGCCACCGCGATCATCACGGAATCGGCCCTCTCGTTCCTGGGTTTCGGTTTTCCGCCGGACTTTCCCACATGGGGAAAACTTCTGTTCGACGCGGTCGACCGGATGCAGCTTTATCCCGAACGGGTGATCTGGCCGGGCCTGATGATTTCGCTGACGGTGCTGTCGGTGAACTATATCGGCGACGGTCTGCGCGATGCGCTGGACCCACGGATCAGGGGCCGGTGACAAATTCCCGGTAAGTATCGGTTAATTTCCGTGTGCTAGCGGATCTCCGAGACAGATCAGGGATCCGAAATGCAGTCCGAGTCGAAGTCCTACGAAGAATTGAAGGCGGTCATCGATGCGCTGGACAGAAGCCACGCGCTCATCTGGTTCGATGCGGAGGGAAACATCCTCGAAGCGAACGACAATTTTTGCCTGACCATGGGCTACAATCGAAGCGAAATCGTGGGCCGTCACCACCGGATGTTCGTCGATCCGGACTAAGCACGAAGCACGGAATATCAACAGTTCTGGCCTCGTCTCGCACGGGGGGAGGTTCAGATCGGCGAATTCGACCGCGTCAAGAAAGGTGGCGATACGATCAAGCTTGACGCCAGCTACAACGTCATCTTGGGCCCAGACGGAAAGGCCAGCAAGGTGGTCAAGCTGGCGAAGGACATCTCTTCCTACCAGACGAAGCTCAAGGCCCTTCTCGATAGTGTGGCGGAGACATCGGCCAACATCGCCTTGGAAGTGGACGCCATGGCGGCAACGTCACACGAGCTTTCGAAAAGGAGTGAGAACCAGGCCGCGACCGTGGAGGAGACTTCTGCCGCGATGGAAGAGATTGCCTCCATTGTGAAAAGCAACGTCCAGGACGCGAAGGCGGCCGCCTCCGAAGCGACAAAAGCCAAGGTGATCGCGGAAAAAGGCGGCCAGGTCATCGAGCGGGCCATCGCCGCGATGTCCAGAATCGAAAGCGGATCACAGGAAATCCGGAAATTCATCGAGGTGATTGATTCGATCGCGTTCCAGACCAACCTTCTCGCGCTGAATGCCGGTATCGAAGCAGCACGCGCCGGGGAAGCCGGTCGCGGCTTCGCCGTCGTCGCGTCGGAGGTTCGCGCCCTCGCACAACGCGCTTCAGGGTCTGCCAAGGACATAAATGCGCTCATCGACAGCAGCGGACGCGAAGTGGAAGAAGGCGCTCGTCTCGTAAACGAAACCGGCTCCGTGCTGACAGAGATCATGGAAGGCGTCACGAAAGTTTCCGACGCGATCGAGCGGATCAGCTCCGGCAGCCAGGACCAGGAAAACGCTGTGAGCGAGGTCAATAAGGCGATCAGTATGATCGACAAGGACACGCAGAGAAACGCGTTGATGGCGCAGGAAAGCGCGGACGCTGCCGCAAATCTCGCCCGCAGTTCCGCTCAGCTCATCGAGTTCGTTGATCGGTTCACGGGCAGATCCTCGAAATCCGCCGATTCCGGGATGTCTGCCCGACGGGATTTCCACGCCCGCAATGCTGCGCGGGCACCGTCTCTGACGCTGCTCGCGCGCAAGATTGCAGTGAACGAAACGCCCTTCGAGAACGAGGCAAAGGGCTGGACGGAACTCTAGGGCGTCCGCCTGCAGGCTACCCGACCTTCTTCCGGATGCGGCGCACCATGAGCCAGACCAGCAAGACGACGAGCGGAGTCAAAAGTGCGGTGGAGATGCCCTTCGAGACGCCCAGAGGTTCGAAAAGCGGATACACCATGTAGCTCGCAAGATTGACAGCGTAGTAACTGATGGCGACCACCGACAATCCTTCGACGGTGCGTTGCAGCCGCAATTGCAGGTCGGCGCGTTTGTCCATCGACGCCAGCAGGTCCTGGTTCTGGCCCGACCTCTCCACATCCACCCGCGTTCGCAAGAGATCGGCGGCGCGGCTGCCCCGTTCGGCCATCGACCTCAACTGACCTTCGGTTGCCTTCACCGTCCTCATGGCCGGATCGAAACGCCGCGTCATGAACTCGGCAAAGGTCTGACCTCCGAAATAGCGGTCCTCGCGAAGAACCTTGATCCGCTGATGCACAAGCGTTTCGTAGGCGCTCGTGGCCCCGAAGCGGAAAGACGATTGCGCAAGAATGTCTTCAAGCCGCGACGACACGTCCAGAAGCGACCTCAGGGTTTCTTCAGATCCAGAGGCGCTGCCCGACATGTTCGAGATCAGCTGGGTCAGTTCGCGGTCAATGGCTCCGATGCGCGGTCCCAGTTCGCGCGCCCGGCTGAAACCCAGCATGGACATCGTCTTGTAGGTCTCGATCTCGCAAAGCCGTTGCACCACGCGCCCGACCCGACGCGAGCCAGTTTCGGGTTGCACGAACATGGCAAACCGCATGTGGCCGCTTTGGTCGATACGGAAATCGCCTGCCATGATCGCGCTGTCATCCAGAACCCGGCTGACCGCCAGACTGTCGGCCACGAACCACTTCGACAGCTTTTCGGTGATGGCCTCCTCGCTTCCGTACCGCTCAACACGGATCAGAGCCGAAGTGATACGCACGCCCGGAGCCTCGGCCATCCAGTCTTCGGGAAACATGTTGAAGGTCGACGCATCAAACGGCGTCTCGGCAACGCCGTCTCCGAAGATGGTATAGGTGACGAACTCGGTGTGGCATTCCCACTTCAGCTCATGCTTTCCGATCCGACCGAAATAATGTGTCGCTCCGGGTTGCGGGTGCTGCGCTCCGTATCGATCCAGAAGCTTGACCAGATGCGCCCGGTCCATCGCCCTGTCGCGGTTGCCGGCGTTCGTCGGTTGCTTGATGGCCAGGTAGGCGGCCCTGCAAGGCGGCGTCAGCGTTGGAAACGGCCTGGCGTGCAGCTCGTTGGCCAGCGCATAGCGTAGTGGATGGTCTTCTATGGGGGCCA
>CAZRNL010000421.1:0-2946 GCA_964601395.1 uncultured Silicimonas sp.
GAGCGTGAATTCTCCTGTTTGACCGTCTGCAGCGAAGCGGCAGAAGCCATTCACCTTCGGGTCGGCACCCTCCTGGCCGGGAAAACGGCCCTTGGCATCGGGTTGCCAGCTTTCGAACATCGCGTCCCGGAAAGCCCAGCCCGCGCCGTCGAAGATCTGGCCGATGATGGTGATGACCTGACCTTTCGCGCCGTCCTCGATGGCGCGTTTGCCGAGGTCTTCGGGGTAGACGTCGCCCAGACCGGCGAAGGTCGGGATACAGCCGATGTGAACGTAAGGCCCGCCGGTCTGGCTGGCGGTCTCGCGGTGCTTGTCTAGTGGCTGAACCATCTCAGTTTTCCTCCCTTGGCATGTTTTTGGACATGCTCACAGGCCCTCGGGGCGGTTCTCGAACATCGTCTGGCGGCGGCCGCGCAGGACGATGTCGAATTTGTAGGCGAGATAGTCCATCGGGCGCGACCCGGTCATGTCGAGCGGCGCGACGAGGCTGTCGAGCTGGCTTCGATCCTTGATGGTGGCGGCGATGGGGCAGCGGTCGATCAGGGGGTCGCCTTCGAAATACATCTGGCTGATCAGGCGTTGGCCGAAGGAATGGCCGAAGATCGAGAAGTGGATGTGCATCGGGCGCCATTCATTGCCGCGGTTGGGCCAGGGGTAGGCCCCGGGGCGGATCGTCATGAACTCGTAGAAGCCGTTGTCGTCGGTCAGCGTCCGCCCGCAGCCGCCGAAGTTGGGATCGAGCGGGGCGAAGTAGGTGTCTTTCACATGGCGATAGCGTCCGCCCGCATTGGCTTGCCAGATCTCGACCAGGGTATGCGGGATGGGGCGGCCGTTCTCGTCGATGACGCGGCCGTGGACACGGACGCGCTCGCCGACGGCGGGAGCGTTCCCCTTCGAGAAGTTCAGGATCAGGTCGTTGTCGAGCGGGCCAAGCAGGGAATGGCCGAACACCGGGCCGGTTTCCTCGCTGGGGGTCGAGGACAGCGACAGGAGTGGCAGCCGCGGCGATCGGGTGATTGAAGTCTTGTAGTCGGGATCGTAGGCGGCGGGATGCGCGCTTCGGTCCCGGGGGACCAGTCGGCCTTCAGCCATTGGCTTTCTCCATCTCTGCATAGGTCTCCTTGGCAAGCTTGATCGCGTGGTTGGCCTTTGGCACTCCGGCGTAGACGGCGACGTGCAGGAGCGCCTCCATCACGTCTTCCTTCGTGGCTCCGGTATTGGCTGTGGCGCGGATGTGCATCGGGATCTCGGCGAAGTTGCCCGTGGCGGCGAGCAGCGCGATGGTCAGCATCGAGCGGTCGCGAAGCGGGATCGTGTCCCGCGCCCAGACAGTGCCCCAGGGGCCTTCGGTGATCATCTGCTGGAAATCTGCGTCGAAGTCCGACTTCTGGGCTTCGGCGCGGTCAACGTGAGCGTCGCCGAGGACCCGGCGTCGAATTTCCATGCCCTTGTCGTGGCGATCAGACATGGCCGATGTCCTTCAGGAATGACGTCAGAAGCGCCCCGTACTCCTCGGGTTTCTCTACACAGGGCAGGTGGCCCGCGCCGCGGATGATCTCGAAGCGGCTGCCCTTGATCAGTTCCGCCGTTTCGCGAACCAGATCGGGCGGCGTCGAGCCGTCCTCGCTGCCGGCGATGGCCAGTGTGGGCAGGGTCAGCGCAGCTGTTGTCCCGTAAAAATCGGTGCCGGAAATCGCGGCCGAGCAGCCTGTGTAGCCCCCTGCGGGTTGGCGCGTCAGCATGTTGCGCCAAAGGGCCAGTTCGGGTGTGCTGCGGAAGGCCTTCGAGAACCAGCGCTCCATCACCGGCTCGGCCAGCGCCTCGATGCCGCCTTCGTTGACCGTGTTGATCCGATCGGTCCACATCTCTTTGGTGCCGATCCTGGCGGCGGTATTCGATATGACCATGGCGCGAACCTGATCCATGCGCTTCACGGCGAGACCTTGTGCGATCATGCCGCCGATCGAGAGGCCGACAAAGACGCAGTCGCGAACCTCGAGAAGATCCAGAAGGCGTTCCGCGTCCGTAACCAGCGACCCCATCGAATAGGGTGCGGGCGGACAGGAGGACAGGCCATGCCCGCGCATGTCGTATCGGATATAGCGCAGGTTCATCGGCAGGTACGGCAAGACCTCATCCCAAAGCCGCAAGTCCGTACCGAGCGAGTTCGAGAATACCACGGGCAATCCGCCGGGATTACCGTCTTCCCGGTAGTGAAGCGAAACATCCTGAAGCTCAGCGATTTTCATGTCCGGAACCTCCGACAGCCTGCGCGGTATCGTGGACCGGACAACCGGAGTTGTCGACAGGAAGTCGGACTTCGTCTGTGCGCTTGGCGCCGGGCAAGGCGACGACGCAAGAACGTCGAGAATGCCGACCTGAACGCGCAAATGACTCCTCCCGGTCGGGACGATGTTCAATTTGATTGTCACTGTCAATCAAAATATTGCGATCATCCGGACTCTCGACACGATGGCCGATGCCCGGTAGGCCATTCTGGCAAATGAGAGGCAGGACATGACCGTTCTTCGTGCATGGGTCGGGGCAATTCTATGTCTGGTGTTGGTCGGCTGCGGGGTGCATCCCGAGAAGCGGGCCTTGGCGACCGAGACCGAGATCGGAGCGCTGGCGGCCGAGATCGTGGCGCTGGGTCCAGACGTGGACCCCGAAGAGGCGCGACGGGCAGCGCGGATATCCTATTCCTATAGCCGGGAGCTGGCGATCCGATACCAGATCGTTGACCCGCCGCTGATCCACAACACCAAGGTGAACATGGGGTTGAAGCCGCGTGGCCTGTGCTGGCACTGGGCCGAGGACATGGAGGCGCGTCTCAAAGCCGAGAATTTCCGCACGCTGACCTTGTACCGCGCCATAGCCAACGCAGACAATCCCTACCGGATCGACCATTCGACGGCGATCATCGCCGCCAAAGGCGAGGGGATGTAC
>CAZRNL010000422.1:0-2945 GCA_964601395.1 uncultured Silicimonas sp.
GAACTGCGCAGGGGTTCAATCTGCATGGCTGCCTCCCGGTGTTAAGGGCATCATAGCGCATACCCTGCCCGCGTGGAAGCGATATGCGCGCCGCTGCGCCCCTGCGTCAAGCCAATACAAATCAATCACTTACGCGCATTTTGGCTTCCGGAAATTCTGGCCGCTGAGATTCCGGAAATTCTGGCCGGTGCCCGCCCTGCGGGTCCATAGGGATCCTGCCTGTAGGGTGTTCGCACCACCCCAGGACCTAGGAAGTGATCAGCCCCATGACCCGTCTCGCCATCCACCACCAATCGGCGGTGGCCCGCAGCCATGCCGCCATCGCTGCTGCCATCAACCGATCGCAGCCCGCCGAGCCTGTCTCGGTCCGTTCGGTACGCCGTATCCTATCCGAGCCCAAGCCAGACCTGGCTACGCTCAACGGCGAGGCGGCCGGTCCCGGCCCAGGTCGCCCGCGTTGCGCCGAGCCGTTTCGCCACCAGGTCGCCACGCTCTTGGAGTCGGAGTCCGAGTTGTCGACCATCGAGTTGCTCCGCCGGTGCCGCGAAAGCGGCTATGCTGGCGGGAAGTCGGCATTCTACGATCTGGTGAAGTCGGTGCGCAGGCCATCGGTCGGCGCGGAGCCGATCGTCCGCTTTGAGGGTGTCCCCGGCGAATACGCGCAATTCGATTTTGGTGAGCGGTGGATCGAGTATGTCGGAGGCGCCCGTCGAAAGGTCATCGCCTTCGTCGGCCGGCTGAAATACAGCCGGCATATCCATGTGGAGATCGTGCCGGACCAGAAGGCGGAGACGCTGGTGCGGGCCGTGGTGGCCTGCCTGGAGGCATGGCGGTGCGTGCCGCTGATCTGGGTGTTCGACAACCCGAAGACGGTGCGGACATCGGCGATCGGCCAACCGATCGTGATCCACAGCTATCTGGCCGGCTTGGCAGCGGAGCTGAACGCGGCCGTCCTGCTGTGCACGCCCCACCAGCCGCAACAAAAGGGCGCAGTCGAACGCGGGGTAGGCTGGTTCAAGAACGGCTTCCTGGCCCAGCGCCGCTTCGTCGACGCGCTGGATCTGCAGTCCCAGTTGACGGTATGGCTGGCCGAGGCGAACGGCGCCCGTCCGTCGGATGCGACCGGCGTGATTCCAGCCACCCGCCTGGTGCTGGAGCAGGTCGCGCTCCGCGACCGACCGTTGCCGTTCACCGCCGCGCAGTTCGCCCTCCGTCTGCCGGCAACCGTGCTGCCCACCGGCACAGTCCATATCCTGGGCACGACCTACTCGGTGGACCCGAAGCGGGTTGGTGCGCCAGCCATGGTGCTGCTGCGTGCCTCCGAGGTCGAGATCGTCATCGGTGGTAGCCGCTGCGTGCACCGCCGGGTCGATCACTGCGACCTTCCTCAGCGCCTGCCCGAACACCGGCGTGAGATGCTTGGCGCCGTCTTCGGAGAACGGAAGCGCAACAGCTTCCAACGCCAATGTCTGTGGGAACTTGGCCGTGACGCACAGGACTTCCTGGAAGGCTTGGTGCATCGCTGCGGTGCCGACGCCACCGGCTGGTATCGCCCGGTTGCCCAGCTCTATGCTCTCTTAGAGGAGCACGGCGACAGCGTCTTGCGTGAGGCCATGGCCAGCGCCCACAGCGCCAAACGACATGATGTCCCAGCCGTCGTCCGTGCCCTGCGGCCGCGTGCAGCGCTGGGCAGCGCGACGAACGGCGCGGAGGGCACACCGTGAACCCGCGCCTCCGTCGTCGTCCGCCGCTGCCGGCTGACCTCAATCCCGCCACCTGTGATCTGGCCGCTCTGCTCACCCGCCTGTCGCTGCCGACCGTGCGCCGCCTCGTTGGCGAGACGGAACGGCTGGCCATCGACCGTCAGCTCGGACACCGGGAATTCCTCGCCCACCTCATCGTCAGCGAAGTCCTCAATCGTGATCAGACCCGCGTGCAGCGGCTGATCCGTGCCGCCCGCTTCCCCTTCCTCAAGACGGTCGACGACTTCACCTTCGCGCCCAAGGGCGGCATCCGCCGCGACCTTATCGCACCGTATCTGGCGCCAGACTTCGTTGGATCGGGGCGCAACCTTGTCCTCTCCGGCAAGCCGGGGCGCGGCAAGACCCACCTCGCCATCGCCATCGCCGTAGCCGCGATCCAGCATGGCTCCGACGCCCGCTTCATCACTGCGGCCCATCTCATCGACGACCTCACCGCCGCAGCTGCGGCGGGGCAACTCCAGGCCAGGGCCGAGCCCCTGGTTGCCGCGAAGGTCTTGGTCATCGACGAACTCGGCTACCTCCCACACGCCCAGGATGCCGCCAATGTCCTCTACACCGTCATCGATGCCCGGTATCTGCGCCGGCGTCCGACCGTCTTCACCACCAACAAGCCCCTCCGGCAATGGGGGACGGTCCTCCACGACAACGATCTCGCCGAGGCGTTGCTCGACCGCATCCTCGAGAACGGACGCCATGTCGAACTCGGCGGCAAGTCGTGGCGTACCGGCCGGGAGGACGCTGCACCACGACAAGACCAGGATTCCGACGAGACAACCCCCGCCCAGTGATCCGGCCGGCACGCGGCGGCCCCTCGGCCGCCGCGTGGTGGGTGGCAGCCTGGGGCGCCTTCCGCCCCAGGCAGTGGAGGCGGGGCCACAAGCCCGCCGGAACGGTGACACCCACCGGTGACGGCTGGGTCACTGGCCTTGTGCGTCGAATCTCAGCCCTTCACATCCATCCCGGCACGCGGCCAGAATTTCCGGAAGGACGCGGCCAGGGTTTCCGGAAGTCACACGCATTTCTGCCAACTTCGCTCTTGAGCTGCCGTAGCTTGCCCAAGAGGTCGTCGTTCGACCGTTTCAGGAATCGCAACAGGTGACGTACCTCCGCTTCGCTGAGTGGCTCCGGTCGGTCGAGCAGGCGCTGGGCTTCGTCGGGACTGATGGCGGCGATTTCATCCAT
>CAZRNL010000423.1:0-251 GCA_964601395.1 uncultured Silicimonas sp.
ACCCGATGGCCGAAGCCCATGAGGCGGAACGGGTCGTTCTTGTCCTTGGCCCGGTCGATATACTCGGGGATCCGGTTTGGCGTCGCGATCTCGCGCAGCATTTCAAGGCAAGCCTGGTTCGCGCCGCCGTGGGCGGGGCCCCAGAGACAGGCGATGCCGGCGGCGATACAGGCGAAGGGGTTTGCGCCGGAAGACGATGCCAGACGCACTGTCGAGGTCGAGGCGTTCTGCTCATGGTCGGCGTGCAGGGT
>CAZRNL010000423.1:261-2941 GCA_964601395.1 uncultured Silicimonas sp.
TAATCGAGATCGTTGCGCGGATAGATGAACGGTTGGCCGATGGAATACTTGTAGGCCCATGCCGCGATCGTCGGCATCTTCGCGATCAAGCGAATCGAGGCGACTTCACGCTGCCACGGATCATGCACGTCGGTACTGTCGTGATAGAAAGCGCTCATCGCGCCGACGACGCCTACCATCGTTGACATGTGATGCGCGTCGCGACGGAAGCCGCGGAAGAAATACTGCATCTGCTCGTGCAGCATCGTGTGATTGGTCACACGGGTCTCGAAATCCTCCAACTGGTCGGCCGACGGCAGTTCGCCGTAAAGCAGCAGATAGCAGACCTCGAGGAAGTGGGAATTCTTGGCAAGCTGGTCGATCGGATAGCCGCGGTGCAGCAATTCGCCTTTGTCACCGTCGATGAAGGTGATGGTCGAGTCGCATGAGGCTGTCGACGTAAAGCCCGGATCGTAGGTGAACACGTCGCCCTGGGCGTAAAGCTTGCGGATGTCGATCACATCCGGGCCGGCCGTTGGCGTGAGAATCGGCAGCTCGAGTTCCTTGCCGTTGAACGAGAGTTTGGCAGTCTTTCCGGTGTCAGGCATGGTCGTCCCCGTCTGTCAGACGCCGCACCCTAACACGGGTCGGCTGATATTTAACAACGGTTCCGGCAGGTTGCCGTCCCGTGATGTCATGCGGCGCAATCGGTCAGCCGAAGTATCGTCTCTTCCCGACCAAGAACAAGCATCATGTCGAAGACGCTGGGAGAAACGGAACGTCCCGCAAGTGCCGCGCGAAGCGGTCCCGCAAGCTTGCCAAGACCAATCCCGTGTGCCTCGGCACAGGATTTCACGATCCCTTCCAGCGTGTCACGGCTCCAGCTAGCATTTTGCAGGTGCGGCGTCAATTCTGCCAGTATACCACGGGATACTGCGTCCAGCGCAGCCACCGACTTCTCATCCGGGACGATCGGGCGATCGTTCAGGATAAATGACGCTTTTTCAATAATTTCCGGAAATGTCTTGGCGCGATTCTTCAGGCAGAACATGGCATCCTCCAGCGCTTGCGCCCTGCTGTCCGTCAACCTCTTCTGCCCGGAAAGTGTCAAATAAACCTGAATTTCTGCTACGAGTGCAGCATCGTCTGTCACCGCGATGTGCTGGCCCGACAGACTGGCCAGTTTCCGGGTGTCGAAACGCGCCGGAGCCTGCCTTATCCCGTCGAGGTCGAACCAGGCAATCGCCTGGGCGTCGGTAAAGAACTCGTCATCGCCGTGCGACCAGCCGAGCCGCGCAAGGTAATTCCGCATGGCGGAGGCAGGATAGCCCTGAGCCGCCCATTCCTCGACCCCCAAAGCGCCGTGGCGCTTTGACAGTTTCTTGCCGTCTTCGCCGTGGATCAGCGGGATATGCGCCCAGACGGGAACGTCCCAGTCCATCGCCGAATAGACCAGCATCTGCCGCGCGGCGTTGTTCAGATGGTCGTCGCCCCGGATGACGTGGGTTACGCCCATGTCATGATCGTCGACGACAACGGCCAGCATGTAGACAGGCGTACCATCGGAACGCAGAACGATCATGTCATCTAGCTGGTCATTGCGAATCGTCACGTCGCCCTGAACCCAGTCGCAGATCACGGTTTCGCCACCGCGCGGTGCCTTGACCCGGATCGCGAACGGAGCGTCCGGATGATCGGTCTCCGCGACATCGCGCCAAGGCGAGCGGAAGAGTGTGCTTTCGCCCTTCGCACGGGCCTCCTCGCGGAAGGCCTCGATCTCGGCCTGTGACGAAAAGCATTTGTAGGCACGTCCACGCTCCAGCATTTCATGGGCCACGGCAGCGTGTCTGTCGGCGCGCGACGCTTGGCTGATGGCCTCGCCGTCCCAGTCGAGACCAAGCCAGCGCAGACCTGCGAAGATTGCTTCCGTCGCCTCGGGAGTCGAGCGTGCCCGGTCGGTATCCTCAATCCTCAGCAGGAACTTTCCACCCGTGTGCCGCGCGTAGAGCCAGTTGAACAGTGCTGTCCGTGCGCCGCCGATATGAAGATATCCTGTCGGAGACGGAGCGAAGCGGGTGACGACGGGCGCAGGATCGGCCGGCATGGCATTAACCTCTGGGTAACCAAGGGTGATTAGGTTTGGCCGGGTGTAGTCAACGCGCCCGGAGGTGACAAGGGTGCGCCTTGCGGACTTGATCGAGACACGGCTGGACGAACAGCGCGGCGCTCTTTTCCTATGGGTTCCGGTGGTTTTCGCCGTCGGCATCGCGGGATACTTCACCTTGCGGTGGGAGCCGGGCCGTTCCCACTGGACTGCGATCATCGTGGCGGCGTTGTGTCTTCTGGTGCTTGGCTGGTGGCGCGGCCCTGGTCGCCGACTATTCGTCACGGCGGCTCTGCTGGCGCTTTCCGGGTTCGGTGTTGCCGGTCTGCGGGCGCATTCAGTGGCCGAAACCGTGCTTGGGTTCCGATACTACGGACCGGTCGAAGGTCGGATCGTCGGCATCGACCGATCGTCCTCGGATGCCGTGAGACTCACACTGGACCAGGTCCGGTTGCGCGATGTTCCACCAGGCCGCACGCCGGCACGGGTCAGGATCGCGCTGCACGGTCCGCAGGGCTATCTGACCCCCGAACCGGGACTGACGGTCATCGCCACGGCGCATCTGACGCCGCCGGGCGGTGCGGTAGAGCCCGGAGG
>CAZRNL010000424.1:0-1945 GCA_964601395.1 uncultured Silicimonas sp.
CGCGCAGTTGACCGCGATCACCGAGGCGCTGGGGGCGGACGCGAAATCCCGTGCCGATTTCGCGGGGTCCCAGACCACCGCCCTGTCCATCGCCGCGCTGCGTGCGACGACCGAAGACCGTGTCGAGAGGGGCGGGCGGACGCTGGACGTTGTGCGGGGGACGCTGGAAGGCGGCAGGCGCGCGGCCTTTTACCCCGGCAGACTTCCGGACGATCCGGCCCGCCTTCTGTCGCCCGCGCGGCAGGGGGCGGAGGCATGGCTCGACGCCGACTACGAAGTGATGACCTTCGCGCCCCAGCCGTTGGCGCTCAGACCCGGCGACGGTCCGCCGCACATCCGGCTGGATCGCGCCGCCGAATTCCTGATCGGAGACCGCCTGAGATGACCGAGCGCCGCGACGGGCCCATCCTGATCGAAATCGACGACACCGGACCAAGTCCGGCGGATGTTCCGCCTGTATCCGACACCGACCTGCCGTCGGGACAGGCGATGCAGGCAATGGCCGCGCTGACCACGCGTCGGCCGTCGCGGCTCGCGCGTTGGTTCTGGCAGCTTCTCGCGGCGATCGTGGTCTTCTTTGCCTCGGTTGCAGCCTGGGATTTCGTGACCGGACTGGTCGTGGTCGTGCGGAACGAGACCCTCGGCTGGGTCGCAATCGGGCTTCTCGGGCTTTTCGCTCTGGTCTGCCTGGCCATCGTCGTCCGGGAATGGGCGGCATTGGCCCGTCTGTCGCGGATCGAACACCTCCACGAGGACGCGGCGCGCGTCATGGCCGCCAACGATCTGGGCGGTGCCCGAAAGCTGACGGACCGTCTGGACGCGCTTTACGCCGGGCGCGAGGACACGCGCTGGGGCCGCGACCGTCTCGCCGAGAGGCAGGGCGATATCCTCGATGCTGATACTCTGCTTGCGCTTGCGGAGGACACGCTTCTCGTGCCGCTCGACGCCGAAGCGCGCCGCGAAGTCGAGGCCGCCGCGCGGCAAGTGGCGCTGGTCACCGCAATCGTGCCCCTTGCCTTTGCCGATGTCATTGCCGCGCTCACATCCAATATCCGCATGATCCGCCGCATTGCGGAGATCTATGGCGGTCGTTCGGGCACGCTTGGCTCGTGGCGGCTTGTGCGTGCGGTGATGACGCACCTTGTCGCCACGGGTGCCGTCGCTGTCGGTGACGATCTCTTGGGCTCGATCGGCGGCGGACATCTTCTGTCACGGCTGTCGCGCCGCTTCGGCGAGGGGATGGTCAATGGCGCGCTGACGGCACGCGTCGGTGTCGCCGCGATGGAGGTCTGCCGCCCGCTGCCCTTCTCGACCGGCAAACGACCGCGCGTGACGGCCCTGGTCCGTCGCTCGCTCACCGGGCTTTTCGACAAGGTCGAGAGCCCGCCCGCGGGGTGACGGCGGCAACAGCGACACCGCGGCCGCTTCTTCTTTTCGCAAGTACTCGATACTCGGAGGTATCAGTGCGCGGGGGCCTCTGCGGCGTCGACCAGGGTGCGGCCGCCATCGACGGTCAGGATCTGTCCGGTCATGAAGCCCGATCCATCCGACGCCAGAAACTGCGCTACCTCGGCCAGCTCGGACGCGCTTGCGATACGGTGCAATGGCGTGGATTCGATGATTTCGTCCCGGAACTCCTCGTGGTCCTTCAGCGCGCCCTGAAGCGAGGCGCTCATCACCGAGCCCAGGGCTATGGCGTTGACCCGGATGCCGTGAGGAGCAAGCGCGACGGCCATTGAACGGGTCATCTGATCGAGAGCCGCCGAACTGACCGAGTAGGCCAGAAGGTTCGGTTGGGTTCGCCGCGCGGCAATCGAGGACAAGTTGATGATCGAGCCTGCCGGCGCGCCGTCCACGCCGGCCTCCGCCTGCTTGATCATCCGTTTGGCGAAAACCTGCGTCAAGCGCAGGGATGTGATCAGGTTCTGGTTCAGGAGCGCGGTAA
>CAZRNL010000424.1:1955-2938 GCA_964601395.1 uncultured Silicimonas sp.
GCGAAGATTCTCGGCTCGATCAGTCCTCGATCACGCCGAAGCGCCGCAGCATGTAGGCCCGTCGGTCCTCCCCCTCGGGCGGCAGGTCCGGGTTCAGCGGGTCGGAGGCTAGCATCTGACGCGAGGCGTTTATCAGGATATCGGCCCTGTCGAACCGGTCGATCGTCGCCGAGAGAAGGTTCGCCACGTTCAGCTTCTCGCGCAGGTCTCCGGCGTAATAGGCAACGTCGCCGTCCTCGTCCTGGCTGACCTGGCCGATTTCCTCGATCAGCTTTGCCTCGTCCATATCGGCGAACATGACCCTGGCGCCTTTCTCTACGAAGTGCCGGGCAATTGCCAGCCCGACGCCATTGGCTGCACCGGTCACGACCGCGGTTCTACCGGCGATGGAAAACGACATGGGATTATCCTTTTCGCGAGGAGCGGGGCCGCGAGGCGCTGTAAAGTTTGAACGAGGCCGTCTGGCCAAGGGTCTGGACGTCGCGGAAAGCGTTTTTCAGCGTGTCTTCATAAGGCAGGTGCCGGTTTGCGACAAGCCAGAGCTGGCCGTGCGAGGCCAGCATTGCAGCGGCCGAACGGATGAAGGACCGCCCAAGTTCCGGGTCCGGAGCGCGGCTTTCGTGGAAAGGCGGGTTGGACACGACATGATCGGCAGGGCGTTCGGGGCGGAACGTTCGGGCATCCGCCCAGTGAAAACGGGCCCGCGGGTCGATGATGTTGCGGCGCGCGGCCTCGACTGCGGCGTGATCGGACTCGACGAGGTCAATCGCGGTAACGCCCTTGCGCTGCAAGACAGCATCCGAAAGGTATCCCCAGCCGGCCCCCAGATCGACGACATGTCCCTTGAGCACCGGCGGCAGCGCTCCGGCCAGAACGGCAGAGCCTGGATCGACGTGGTCCGCCGAGAAAACACCGGGCGCGGTGTGAAAGCCCCCCTCGACGGGCGGCAGGGGCGCACTTTCCCAGTCGCCAAAGTCGCCATC
>CAZRNL010000425.1:0-2923 GCA_964601395.1 uncultured Silicimonas sp.
GCCTTCGAGCTTGCGGGGATCATGTCGATCCAGATCATCGCGGTCTGTGCCGCGGCGGGCATCATCGTGGGTGTCATCTCGCTGACCGGTGTCGGTGCGCGGTTCTCGTCGCTCTTGCTCGGCATCGCGGGAAGCTCGCAACTGCTGGCACTCTTCTTCGCGATGTGCATCGCCATCCTGCTCGGGATGGGCATGCCGACCACGGCAGCCTATGCCGTGGCTGCAAGCGTTGTCGCACCGGGTCTGAGAGGCCTTCTCGAGACGGGAGGACTGCCGCAGGAAACTGCGCTGCTCGTGGCGCACTTCTTCGTGTTCTACTACGCCGTCCTGTCGGCCATCACGCCCCCCGTGGCGCTGGCCAGCTACGCGGCCGCCGGGATCTCCGGCGCCAACCCGATGGAAACGTCCAGCACCAGCTTCAAGATGGGTATCTCGGCCTTCATCGTGCCGTTCATGTTCGTTTACAACTCGGCACTCCTGATGGACGGGACCTGGTTCGAGGTGATCCGCGCCGGCCTGACCGCCACCTTCGGAGTGTTCCTGCTTTCGGCCGGCGTCCAGGGCTGGTTCATGGGCGCGCGCGCGGTCTGGTTCATCCGGGCGGCGCTGCTCGTGGCCGCCCTCTTCATGATCGAAGGCGGGCTTGTGACGGACCTGATCGGCCTCGGGCTTTTCGCCGCGTGCTTCCTGATCCAGCGCGGCTTCGCGCCGGATCCCGACGCGCCGATCCCGGTTCGTGGCGCCGATTAAACCGGGTCTTCGCCTGCAACCAGGCGCTGCCATTTCCCGGACAGCGCCAGGATGCGGTCGGCACGAGCGGCCACGAACGCCGACACTTCGCTGATGTCGACGAAGAAGACAGAGGCTCCTTCGCCGTCCACCGGTCCCAGAACCGTGGCGCAGGGGCCTCCTTCGCCCGGAAACAGTGCATCGAATTTTCCGAAGTAACCGTCCAGGAACATGGCCGCATGATCGCCGAGCGTCTCGAGCACGCTGGCGTCTCCCCCCTGATCGGTCACGTCCTCGCCTTCGATCCGAAGCCATGCAATGGCGTCGCCGTCGAGAGAAGCAATGAACCGCGACAGCAGTTCCCCAGGGCTGAGTACTTCAAGTTCTGCGTCGGCGATGCCCCAGGCCCGGCGCAGGATACCCGAGGGCACGCCGATGTCGGACGGAAAGCCACGACCGGGTGGTCGGGAGGACTGGATCGCAACCGAAGCCCCGGACGCAAAGGCGGCCAGAAGCACATCCCTCACGACTATGACGGCCGGATCCTCGGCGTCGGGCAACGGGTGATCCACGACGTCGGTCACCAAGACAGATCCGGTATTCGGAGCGGGAGACAGCAACGCCTGCAATCTGCGATTGGCGACAGCCAGATGGACCGTCTCGCCATCCTCGACATGGAAGCTCAGGCGGCGCGGCAGGATGGTCTCGTCGATCTCGACCAGGACGGAAGCCAGCAACGCCTCAGGCGAACCGCCACGCAAACGGCGGCCCTCGCCGGCGATTCTTTCGCGCTGGCGCAGTTTCGCTAGCTTGTCTTCAAGACGGGCGAAGTCGCTCACCGGAATTTCCCGAGATCAGTTCTTCGCAACAATACGTGCGAGCGTCGACCGACCGCAATCCACGACTTTTTCAAGATCCGCATCCGGTGCACAGACGCACACCAGCGCCTCCGGCGATTTTCCCGCTGCGCGCAGAAATATCTTGGCGTCCGATATCGACAGCAAGAAAGCGACGCCGGCGCGAGTGTCGCCTTCGCCCGTTTCAAGAAGGGACGCGGCGCCTTCGGACAGAGTTCCTTGCAGAAGTGTCTGCGCCATGCTCGACAGCTGGTCGAGATCCTCCTGCGCCGGTTTCGCCGCTGCGCTCGAGGACAGGACAAGTCTTGTCCCCAGATCGGTAAACGCAACCAGCGAGCAGCCCGGCACGTCGGCGCGCATTGCATCAAGGGTTTCGGTCACGTCCATATGGTCTCTGCCTCACGCTCGGTTCCCCGGGGATCACCCCTTTCTGAGAGCCGGAGGCATCGGACGCAACCCCCGAGATCCTCAACACGCCCGGTGGAGCGGTGCCGGGGTCAGAAGTGCGACGTACGGGACGATACGACCCGCGAGGTCAGGGGGCGCGGGCGTACGCGGGTCGGCATGACAACGCGATTGAGCTTGGCGGGTTGCGATGCATCGTCGCCCAATGACGCGTCGATACCGGGACGCGCCCGCGAGCGGACACGCGACACAGGGCGATTGTGAGCAATCTCGTCGATCAGATCGACCAGCATCTCAGACAGAACCGCCGCGCCACTTTTTTCCCATTTCGACACGTCTTCCCCGGCTTCGAGGGCTTGAAGAAGCGACACCGGCAGAACCTGCCGGAACATCCCCTTGGTTTCCTTCTCTACACGCCGGATGACACGCTCGCGGTCGCGCTCGGAGAGGATGCGGTCCATCCGTGTCAGGAGAAGAAGGCTCTTGCTGTAAAGCTCATGCGGCAGCGTCGCCCAGACCGCAGCTTCGCTCTGGCGCCATGCCTGCGTCGCGTGCGAACACCAGATGACGATGTCGGCGTGATGGATAACCCGCTGCCAGACCGATGCGGCCATGTTCGGGTCAGATATACCCGGCATGTCGATCAGATCGCAGATTTCGAGAATCTTGGCATCGCGGAATATCCGGATGTACTCGGTGTCACGCACCTGGACTTCCGACAGGCGGTTCAGGTCGATATCGTATTCGTCGCCATCGAGGCCCACGCGATAGGGCGTGTCGTCGCCTTTCGAGATCCAGACCGGCGGCAACTGTGTCGCGGTGACGTTCACCGGCAGCGCCGCCGCGCCGATCAGGAGGTTCGACAATGTGCTCTTGCCGGCGCTGAATTCGCCCATGAGACAAACCCTGGGCTTGCGTTTTTCCTCGGGCGC
>CAZRNL010000426.1:0-2916 GCA_964601395.1 uncultured Silicimonas sp.
CTCGCCCAGTATCTGGCGGGATCTCTCGAAATGTATCGAGTGCGGCCTGTGTGCGCAGGTCTGCGGAGAGAGCGTCCAACACCAGTATGTCATCGGCTTTAGCGGGCGGGGATTCGACCGCCGGCCCGTCACTGTCTTCGACGAACCCTTGGGTGACACCAATTGCATTTCCTGCGGTCAATGCACGCTTGTTTGTCCGGTCGGTGCTCTGATCGAAGCCCCGCACTGGCATGAAGTGCTGCACACGCTCGATTCACGCCGACGCGTTTCGGTCGTCCAGGTCGCTCCGGCGACCCGCGTCGCCATCAGCGAAGAGTTTGGCCTCAAGCCGGGAACCGTGAGCACAGGCAGACTGATCAACGCGCTGAGGCAGCTTGGATTCGACTATGTCTTCGACACCAATTTCGCTGCCGATCTTACGATCATGGAGGAAGGCTCCGAACTCCTGGCGCGGCTTGACGCGGGAACAAGGCTTCCGCTTTTTACATCCTGCTGTCCTGGATGGGTGAATTGGGTCGAATTGAACCGGCCCGATCTTCTGCCGCATCTGAGCACGACAAAATCACCCCAGCAGATGCACGGCGCAATCGCCAAGCGAAGCGGCTTCGCGCGGTCTCTGGGGCCTGACTTTGCCGAGGGCAGAGCCGAACCTTACGTCGTCAGCGTCATGCCATGCACCGCCAAGAAGGATGAGGCCATGCGGCCTGGCGTGTCCGGCGACGTGGATCATGTGCTCACGACCCGAGAACTGGCCCGGATGATCCGATCCCGAGGGATCGCGTTTGGGGCGCTCTCCGAAGATGGCCAGTTCGACAGTCCGCTCGGAGAGAGCACGGGCGCGGCCCAGATCTTCGGTGCGTCCGGCGGTGTCATGGAAGCCATGGTCCGCTCGGCCTCGCACCTTAAAGGGCTGGACGACGCGCTTGCTCTGGAGTGGGCGGTACTGCGCGGCGTCCGTGATGGCGTCAAAACAGCGATCATACCCGGCATCGGCACCGTGGCCGTCTGCAACGGCATTGCTGCGGCCCAGCGCCTGTTGGAGGAAGAGGCTTGGCGAAATGACTACACCGCCATAGAAGTCATGGCGTGCGTCGGCGGCTGTCTGGGCGGAGGCGGCGAACCGAAATCCATGGATCCGGACATCCTCCGGAAACGCGCCGCAGCGATTTACAGTATCGACGCGAAGGCGCCGCGCCGCCGCTCCTACGAGAATAAGGATGTTCAGTCATTGTATGCTTCGGAGCTGGACGAGCCGAATTCACCCGCGGCACACCGATTGCTGCACACCCATTACGCTGCCAGGCACTCTCAACGATCGATGCTGATGCGATTTCTCGACTGCGTGGACAGGCGCGACGGCGCTGCAGCCGCAAGGCTGTTTCATCCGGACGGCATTTGGTCGACAGCCTCTGCATTCGGCGAAATCACAGGCGCTGAAGAAATTGAGGCATTTATAAATCTCAAGTTACCGCCAAGAAGGTACGGTGTGAAATATGATCGGCACCAGATGGAGTCCGCTACCAGTGTCGACGACCTCACCGTTTTGGCGCCTGACGGTAGCCGCTGCAGCTTTCGTCTTGAAGAATGCGAGATAGAGGGCGTACGGAAATCAAGGACGGTGATCAAGTATCTCGCGCGCAACATCCTTTGAAGGCCGAAAAGCTGTACTGGGGCACGGGGCATTGTCATGTGTGGACGGCTCCGTTTGTGCAAGGGTTGATTTGATCTGATCGGGCATTCGCCTGTAGTGCAGCGAATGACGGCTTACCGGGGTCTGCATTGCCTGTCGTGTCGCCAACACCTGGCGGCAGGGCAGATCGCCGGGACCTGCCCTGACCGGTCGCACGTCAGAACGGGCTGTCGGGATAATAGAACAGCTCAGCGTTCTCGGCAGTGACAAGCACCGAGCCGATGACGAACTTGCCGGTCACCGGCGCGTTCGACACGAAGTTGAGCGCTGTCAGTTCGATGGCCGTACCACTCATGGAAGGCGGATAGGTCACATTCGCCAGAACATGGGGATCGTTGTCGCGTACGCGGGCGATCATTTCCTTCATGCCGGCACCGCCCAGCACCCACATGTCGTCCATGCGGCCGGACTCGCGGATCGCGGCGAGCACGCCGATGGCCATATCGTCGTCAGAAGCCCAGACGGCATCGATCTCGGGATAGCGCGAAAGGAAATCCTGCATGACTGCGAAGGCATCGTCACGGTTCCAGTTGCCGTGCTCCATGCCAAGGATCTCGATGCCGGAGCCTTCGATTGCCTCCTGGAAGCCCGCGACGCGCTCGTTGTCGATGGTCGTGGGAATACCGCGCAGAACGACAATGTTGCCGCCCTCGGGCATCTGTTCGACAAAGAACTCGCCCGACACACGGCCGAAGCCAGGGTTGTCGCCCGCGACGTAGAGATCCTCGATCCCCTCCTCGGCGAGGCCGCGGTCGACCACGGTGACCCAGATACCGGAGTCCGCCACGCGCCGAACGGGTGCAGTGAGCGGCTCGGATTCGAATGGCAGAACCACCAGCGCGTCGATGTCGCGGGTCGCGACCATGTCTTCGATATCGGCGACCTGAGTCGCCGGGTCGGAGGCGGTCGACAACACGAAATCGAGCTCGGGATAGGTCTCCTCAAGCCGGTCGATGGCCTCGCGCGCGTGGAAATTCATGCCACCGGTCCAGCCATGGGTGGCGGCGGGGATCGACACGCCGATCACGGTCGTATCCTGCGCCGCCGCAGCAGACACCATAAAGCTCGTCGCCATCGCTGTGGCGCCAAAGAAGTGCTTCATGTTCATCGTCTCTCTCCCTTCGTTTGCCCACGAAAAGGGGCGTTGCTCCCGTCAACGGGATGGTTTCCTGGCTCGCTGCAGAACAACGGCCAGAATGATGATCAGACCCTGGATGGCGCCGTTG
>CAZRNL010000427.1:0-2915 GCA_964601395.1 uncultured Silicimonas sp.
GCCGCCGCGCCCATGACAAGCTGCGGGCCAAGCGCGGTCCCTCGGCCCCCAGTCCCGCGGAGTGATGGCAATGAACATGTCCCTTTTTCCCGATGTCATCGTGAACGATGAAACCATTCCCTCGGCGGCGATCGCAGCCGAGGCCCAGAACCACAGCGCGCCAAGGGACAAACCCGGCATCGCCTGGCGCAAGGCGGCGCAGGCGCTGGCGATCCGGGCGCTTCTCTTGCAGGAGGCACGGCGGCGCGGGTTGGAACCGGACCCGGAGGAATTGGCTCCAGGACGCGTCGAGACCGAGGAAGAAGCGCTGATCCGCACTCTTCTGGACGCGGCGCTGACGATAGAGCCGGTCACGGAGGACGCGGTGCGCGCAGAATGGGAGCGCGACCCTGGCCGCTTTCGCACGCCGCCCCTGTGGGATGTGTCGCACATCCTGTGCGCCTGCGATCCGCGCGATGAGGCAGAGCGCGTGGCGGCCGAGACGCGCGCAATGTCTCTGCTGGCAGGACTGGGCGGCGAGGCAAGGGACTTTGCCCTCGCGGCGCGCGGCAGCGACTGCGGGTCGAAGGCGTCGGGAGGTCACCTGGGCCAGCTTGGCCCCGGCGACACGGTGCCCGAGTTCGAGGCGGCGCTGCGCACGCTGCCGGAGGAGGGAGTGACGCCCGAGCCCGTCCTGTCGCGGCACGGCTGGCATATCATCCGGCTGAATGCCACGGCGCCGGGGCAGGTGCTGCCCTACGAGACCGTTCGCATCAAGTTGGCGCAGGCGCTGGAAAAGGCCGCCTGGGCGCGGGCCTCAAGGGACTTCGTCGAAACGCTGGCAGAAGGGGCGCGGATCGCGGGCGCAAGCCTTGCCCCGATCTGAAGCGCTGGAAAGGGCATGTCATGGAACAGTCAGAGCCAGCACGGCGTGGAAGCGGCGATGTCCAGACAAGCCCGGCACTGCTGGGTAGGCCGCTTGATTTCATCCACGAAGACCACCTGCGTGAACGCCAGATCTGCACGATGATCGACGGGCTGGCGGCGGCTGCGTCGTGCGACCGACAGTCCGCTTTGAGGGTGCTGAACTTTCTGAACGAGGAGCTGAATGTGCATTTGAGCGACGAAACCGAGGTTCTGTTCCCCCTGCTGGCGCGGCGTTGCACGAACGAGGACGCGATCGACAGCGCGATTGCCCGGATCGAGGCCGATCAGCGCGAAGCCGTGCGGCTGTTGCCCGAGGTTCGTACGGCGCTGGCAGCTTGCCTCGACACCGGGTCAGACCTGTCGGCAGGAGAGCGCTCGATACTGACCCGGTTCGCCGGCCATGTGCGACGGCATGTTGTGGCCGGAAACGCGATCCTGCTACCGATCGCACGGGCCCGGTTGACGCCTGACGATCTTGAGATGCTCTCGGCGCAGATGCGATTGCGCCGCGGGCTTCCGTCTGGGTTGGGGACGAGCGATGCTGAATGATCTTCTGGCGCGCAATCGGGCATGGTCGGTCAAACGTCGCGCCGAGGAACCGGAGTATTTCACGAGGCTCGCGGCTCTTCAGGCGCCCGAGTTCTTCTGGATAGGCTGCTCGGACAGCCGGGTTCCGGCCAACGTCGTCGCGGGCCTCGACCCGGGCGAGGTCTTCGTCCATCGCAACGTGGCCAACATCGTGCATTCCTCGGACATGAACCTTTTGTCGGCGCTCGAATTCGCGGTCGAGGCCCTGAGCGTGCGCGAGATCATCGTCTGCGGTCATTATGGATGCGGCGGGGTAAAGGCGGCGACCGAAGATCTGCCGCATGGTCTGGCCGATCACTGGCTGGAGCCGATCCGACGCCTCGCCCGGAGCTATGCCGTCGATCTGGGCCGGGAAGCCGATATTGAAGGTCGGCGTGACAGGTTGGCCGAACTGAACGTGGTCGAGGGGGTCCGGCGGGTTTGCGAAACGCCGATCCTGCAAAGAGCGTGGAGACGCGGTGCGGATGTGCGCGTACACGGCCTGATCTATGGGCTGAAGGACGGTCGCCTGCGAGACCTCGATTGCAGCATCGGCCCCGGACACTTTCAAACCGGGGATGTAGAACAGGAGGCAGCACAATGACAATTCAGCAGGCCATCATGTCGCCGGGTTGCGGTTGCGACGGGCAGGACGTGCAGAAGACGCTGATCAGTATCGACGAGGCCCTTGACCGGATTGCATCGCACGTCACCCCGCTCGACAGAACCGAAGCGGTGTCGCTGGACAGCGCCCTTGGCCGCATCCTCGCCCAGCCGGTCCGGTCGCGCGGCATGGTCCCCCCTTTCGACAACGCGGCTATGGATGGCTATGCGGTCGCAAGCACGGACATGTCCGGAAACGGCCCCTGGGCGCTGAATGTCGTTGCGCGGGTGCCGGCCGGACAGGAAGCGAACGTGACACTCTCTGGCGAAACGACCGCCCGCATCTTCACCGGCGCTCCGATCCCCGGCGGCGCGGACGCCGTGGTCATGCAGGAAGACGTCACGCGGGTTGGTGACGTCATTCACCTCCACCGCCGTCCTGTGCCGGGCCTGAACATCCGGCAGGCTGGAAGCGACATGCCGGAGGGCGCGACGGTTCTGGACAAAGGCCACAGGCTCGGCGCGAGGGAAATCGTCGCCTGCGCCGCTGCCGGGGCTGGCATCGTCCGCGTTCGGTCGCGACTTCGCGTTGCGCTCCTCGTGACCGGAGACGAGGTGCGCAAGTCGGGCGAGGCGCGAGTGGCCGGGCAGATCTGGGACGTGAACACGCCCATGCTGGCCGCAGCGCTGCGGGCAGCAGGCGTGGAGGTTGTCACCATCGCCCACGGCGCCGACAACCGCGCAGGCCTTGCCCGTCAACTGGGCAAGATGTCGGCGCGGGTCGACCTAGAGCGTGTCGACCTTGATCGGATTCGGGATTCCCAAGGCTTTCTTTCTGT
>CAZRNL010000428.1:0-2902 GCA_964601395.1 uncultured Silicimonas sp.
CATTGCCGCCGACCCCTCTATCATTTCATGCGCCGGGGTCGGTGCGTCACGTCTCAGATGCGCGGCCCATACAGGAGAATTCGCCAATTGAAAACACGTCAACGCGCCCGACGGTCGATGTGGTGTGTTCTACGCTGCGTCCCGGCAGTGAGGATCAGAGGCTGGTTTCGTTGTAGTCCGCGCAATCGCGACCGATCGCTGCCAGACCCTCTTCAAGATAATCCGCCAGAAGCGGTGTCCCGACGAGATATTGAGCGGTGTGGTCGTTGTGTTCCTGCGCGGCCAGTTGCTGGGCTTCAGCCCAGTCGTCGGGGCCTTGCCTGCGCCCCATCCACATGATCGAGACAAGATCTATCTGTGCGCCGTCCGTCAGGTCGGAGATGAACGAGATCATTTCCGTCTCGGCGGGTCCCGAGCCAAGACCGAACTGGCGCGCTTTCGTGATGATGAAGCACACCGTATCGAGCGGAACCCGTATGTCCGGCGTGTCCGTGTCTGGCGTTTGTCGACTGCGCGTCATCGGGCGTACTCCTGACGGGAAAACGATGACCGACAGCGTGCGCTTTTCACATGATCCAGGTCAAGGTATCTGGCCCTCGACTTTTTCCACAAACCGCACATCATTAGGACATGTCGAAACTGTTTCTGCTTGTCCTCTTTCTCTGGGTCTCTCCGGTCCACGCCGAAGGCGTCGCGGCAGGAGCGGCGCGCCCGGACACGCCGGTCCTGATCGTGGACCGACGTGCGGACGCGGTGACACTCTTCCTGTCTTTGCCCGCAACCGACTTGCAGACCATCTTCGGAACCGGCGCGGGCGACCTTCTGGACGCTGAAGACACGATTGACGTGGCGCGGCTCTACGACGGCACCTTCGAGTTGGCCGACCGTATCTTCGCTCCTGTCGAGACCCGCATCGGAGGTGTTCCGGTGCCGTTCGAGGCGACATCGATGATGGTCCATGATCCCGAGGTGCTGCCGGACTTCCTGTCGCCCTGGGACGGCGAGGTGGCGATTGCCGTCTGCACGTCGCCCGAAACGGTCGACAATCTGGGGCTGCAGACGCTTCAGGCCTACATGGGCTTCTTCGCGTGGAAGGTGAACGGGATGGAACCGGTCAGCCTTGAATTCCCCATGACGGGCAGATCACCGCAAACGATCGAAGTGCGCGAATTCTGGAATCTGCAGTTCATCGGCGCACGCACGGAAATCCTGCAGGATGGTGGCACGCTGACGCTGGAGACAGGCCGGGGAACCGGGCTTGGCACGGCGACGCTGGGTCTTTTTGCTCTTGCCTTCCTTGGGGTCGGCGTCGTCCTGCTGCTGGCCTTCCATCAAGAGCGTCGCGGTGTAACCACGGACGCCTCCTGATCCTGGCTCAGATCGTCGTCTGATACAGCCTGACCTTGGTGCCGCCGTGATCGACATGGGGTCCGGTATCGCTCCACTGCAATCCGGTCGTCTTGGCCAACCCCGGCTCGGAGGTGATCATCGCGACACGCCAGCCAGCGAAGGCGGACTTCATCCTCTCTCCGAAGGCCGCGTAGAGGCCATAGAGCGGCTTCTTGTTCCCGATCCGCCCGCCGTAGGGGGGATTGACGATCACAAGGCCTGTCGGTCCGTCGGGTGGCGCGGTTTCGCTGAGCGGCTTGCATTCGAACCGGGTTATCGCCCCGACACCAGCTCTTTCGGCGTTGGCTTCGCTCATCCGGATCGCCCCCTGATCACGGTCCGAGCCGTGGAAAACCAGGTTGGTGTCCCGCATCGCGCCGCGGTTTCGCATCGCCGGCCATGCATCGGCATCGAACGATGCCAGAGCTTCGAAGGCAAAGCGGCGGTCACGCCCCGGCAACAGGCCCGCGGCGATCTCGGCCGCCTCGATCACGAACGTGCCCGAACCGCACATCGGGTCCACTACGGGAAAGCTTCCATCGTATCCCGAGGCGCGCAGGAAGAGCGATGCCAGCGTCTCGCGCATCGGTGCCTTGTTGACCTGAAGCTTCAGCCCCCGCTTGTGAAGGGTCTCGCCGGACGTATCCACGCTGACACTGCAGAAATCGTCCTCGATCCTGACCTTGAGCGTAAGTGTGGCGTCATTCGACACGACGATGCCGGCTGCCTGAACCGCCCCTTCGATGCGTTGCGCGGCGGCCTTGTCATGGTAGATTTTCGACTGGCGGCAGGTCGCCTCGACCTTCACGGGCATGTCCGGACGCAGCCAGTCCGCCCATGGCAGTTTTCTTGCCCGCTTGTCGAGTTGCGCCAGGTGCATCGCGCGGAACCCCGCGAGCCTGACCAGGACTCGCGTTGCCCCTCGCAGTGTCAGGTTCGCACGCCAGACGTCCGGCCAGCCCCCGGTCAGCGTGACGCCGCCGGGGATAGTTCCCGCAACGTCGAAGCCCGCTTCCCTTGCCTCGTCTGCAAGGAGCGTCTCGAGCCCCGGAGCCACGACCAGAAAAATTTCAAAGGAAGCATCGGACATGAACGCGATCTAGTCCCGCAGCGCACAAAAAGAAACCGCCTCCGGAGCAACCGGAGGCGGTTTTGTATTCGAACAGGCGTCGTGATTAGCGGCGCAGGCCCAGCCGCTCGATCAGCGACTGGTAGCGGGCTTCGTCCTTGCCCTTGACGTAATCAAGAAGCTTCCGGCGCGTGGCGACCATTTTCAAAAGGCCACGGCGACCGTGGTTGTCTTTCTTGTGGGTCTTGAAATGCTCGGTGAGCGTGGCGATGCGGCTGGAAAGAATCGCAACCTGGACTTCGGGCGAACCGGTGTCGCCGTCCTTCGTGCCGTATTCCTTCATCACTTTCGCTTTGTCTTCAGCGGTAATCGACATCGGGGTCTCCTTGAGTTGAGGGTGATGGCGCAAGCCGGGATGTCGTCCAGCAGGGCCCGTGGAGAAAG
>CAZRNL010000429.1:0-2900 GCA_964601395.1 uncultured Silicimonas sp.
CTGAACCGGGTGTTCCATAGCTGGTCTCCCTACAAGGGGCCGATTCCGGGACGGCGCGCGGGCGTGCTGATCTCGATGGAAGACGGCGTCTCGGTCGCCTATGCGCTCTTCAACCTCGAAGACCGCGGCCGCATGTTCATCGGCGCGCAGGAACAGGTCTACCAGGGCATGATCATCGGCGAGCACAGCCGGGACAACGATCTGGAAGTGAACCCGCTCAAGGGCAAGAAGCTGACCAACGTTCGCGCCTCTGGCACCGACGAGGCGGTGCGCCTGACGACGCCGATCACGCTGACGCTGGAACAGGCGATTGCCTACATCGACGACGACGAACTCGTCGAAGTTACGCCGAAAGCGATCCGGCTTCGCAAACGTCATCTCGACCCGCATGAGCGCAAGCGCGCCTCACGCGGCGCAGCCTGAGCGAGACGCCGGCGTCTCGCGCTCCGCGAGATACTTCGGCCACGAAGATGGAGGCGCCCGCATCGGGTCGCCCCTCCTGCCTTCTCTCTGGGCGATCGCCTAGTCCTCGCCTGTACCGCAAAGATGACTTGAGACGGTATACGTTTCTTGCCGGTGAGAATATCTCCGTCAGAGGCGAAAAACTTTCGACCCCGACTGTCGCAGCGACCGGCAGGCTTACTCGTTCGTCTCGACGATCAGCAGGTCGCGTTCCGCCGCGCCCCGGGCATGTGACAGCGCTTCCTGGTATTCTGGCGAGTGGTAGCATTCTTCCGCCGCCTCGACGGAAGGAAACCGCGCGACCACGTTCCGGGGCCGCTCCTTGCCTTCAAGCTGGACGAACCGCCCGCCGCGGGCGATGAAATGCCCGCCATGCTTGGTAATGGCAGGACCGGCCAGCGCGGCATATCGGCCATAGGCTTCCGCGTCCGTGACCGTTACATGCGCGATCCAGAGTGCACTCATTTTATCCTCCAAGAAGTTGTTTTACAGCGTTAATCGCGGCATCGGCGTTGGCCGCACCGCTACCGCCGCCCTGAGCCATATCGGCCCGGCCGCCGCCGCCCTTGCCGCCCAGTTCCGCAACCGCAGCGCGCACCAGGTCGACCGCCGAGACCTTGTCGGTCAGATCGGCAGTAACGCCCGCAGCTACGGCGGCCTTGCCGTCGGCGTCTGCGATAAGCAGCACGACACCCGATCCCAAACGCGCCTTGTGGTCGTCAATCAGCGGCGGCAGGTCCTTGCCCGATACACCCGTCAGAACCTGCGCCAGGAACGGCACGCCCGCCACCGTCTCGGCGCTCACCTCCGCCTGCCCGGTACCGCCGCCCGACATCGCAAGTTGCCGGCGCAGGTCGGCCACCTCCGCGGCAAGCGCCTTGCGCTCTGCCTGCAGAGCCTTGACACGCGCGACGACTTCCCCGGCCGGCGTTTTCAGTGCTCCCGCGATCTGCGACAATCTCTGACCCTGTTCGGCCAGATACCCGAACGCCGCATCGCCGGTCAGCGCCTCGATCCGGCGCACGCCAGATGACGACGCACTGTCGCCCAACACCACGCAGAGCCCGATGTCGCCGGTGCGGCCCACATGGGTGCCGCCGCAAAGCTCGATCGACCAGGTGTCGCCAGCAACGCCCTTGCCGGTCTCGGCACGGCCCATCGAGACCACCCGCACCTCGTCGCCGTACTTCTCGCCAAAAAGCGCCTGAGCGCCGATGGCGCGAGCGTCGTCCGGCGTCATGATCCTTGTCTCGACCGGCGTGTTCTGACGGATGAACGCGTTCACCTCATCCTCGACCACCTTCAGTTCCTCGGCCGAAAGCGCCTTCTGATGGCTGAAGTCGAAGCGCAACCGGTCGGGCGCATTGAGCGAGCCGCGCTGCGCGACGTGGTCGCCCAATGCTCCGCGCAGTGCCTCGTGCAAGAGATGCGTCGCGGAATGATTGGCCCGGATCGCGGACCGGCGGACATGGTTGATTTCAAGCCGCACCGGCGCGCCGACCTTCAGCGCGCCTGTTTCTGCAGTCACGCGATGCGCCAAGACGCGCCCGCCGGCGAACCGCTGGGTATCCGACACAGAAGCTTGGTTCTCCGGATCCTCGATAGCGCGCAACCAACCCTCGTCTCCGACCTGGCCCCCTGCCTCGCCATAGAACGGAGTCTGGTTGGTGACGACCCAGGCGGTCTGCCCCTTGCCAACCGACGGCGTCAGCTTGCCATCGTCGACGATCGCGACGATCTGACCCTCGGCCTTCTCGGTCTCATAGCCCAGGAACTCGGTCGCACCATTCTTTTCCGCAATCTCGAACCACACGACAGCGTCCTTGGCCTCACCCGACCCGGACCATGCCGCGCGGGCCTTTGCCTTCTGCTCGTCCATTGCCGAATTGAAACCCGGCAGGTCGATCTCAAGCCCCTTTTCGCGCAGCGCATCCTGCGTCAGGTCCAGCGGAAACCCGTAGGTGTCATAAAGCTTGAACGCGGTCGCGCCTGGCAGAGGTTTGCCTTCGGGCAGCTCCGCCACCGCTTCGTCCAGCAGCGACAGGCCGCGCTCGAGCGTCGTCTTGAAGCGCGATTCTTCCGCCTTCAGCGTCTCCTCGATCAGCGCCTTGCCGCGCCCCAACTCCGGATAGTGACCGCCCATCTGGCGGATCAGTTCAGGCACGAGGCGGAACATGACGGGATCCTTCGCGCCCAACAGGTGCGCGTGCCGCATGGCGCGGCGCATGATGCGACGCAGAACGTAGCCCCGGCCTTCGTTCGACGGCAGAACGCCCTCAGCGATCAGGAACGCGGTCGAGCGCAAGTGATCCGCAATCACCCGGTGATGCACGTTGCCCTTGCCATCGGGATCGGTGGACGTCGCATGAGCGGACGCCACGATCAGCCCGCGCATCGTATCCGTATCGTAATTGTCATGCTTGCCCTGCAAGAGAGCC
>CAZRNL010000430.1:0-2894 GCA_964601395.1 uncultured Silicimonas sp.
GCGGAAGTGACGCTTCAGCCGATCCGCCGCTACTGGTTCGACGCCGCCATTCTCTTTGCCGATATCCTTCTGGTTCCCGACGCTCTGGGCCTTGACCTCTGGTTCGTGACCGGCGAGGGACCGAGACTGTCGACCGTCACCAGCGCCGCGGATTTCGAGGCGCTGAAGCCCGCCGACGCCATCCACGACACGTTGTCGCCGGTCTACGAGACGGTGCGCATCCTGCGACGCGAATTGCCGGAAGAGACCGCGCTCATCGGATTTGCCGGTGCACCCTGGACCGTGGCGACCTATATGATCGCCGGTCGCGGCACTTCGGATCAGGGGCCGGCACATGCGCTGAAAGAGTCCAACCGCGAGGTTTTCGATGCACTGATCGACCGGCTCTGCGAAGCAACGATCATCTATCTGTCTGCCCAGATCGACGCGGGCGCGGAAGTGGTGAAGCTGTTCGACAGTTGGGCCGGATCCCTGAAGGGTCAGGATTTCGACGACTATGCTTTGGCCCCTGCCCGCCGGATCATCTCGGCCTTGAAGGCCAAGTACCCGGACACTCCCGTCATCGCCTTTCCGCGTGAGGCGGGTGACCGTTACGAAGGATTCGGGAAAGCCACCGGTGCCGACTGCGTGGCGCTCGATAACTCGGTCGATGCTGTCTGGGCTGCAGAGCATGTCCAGAAAGATGGCTGCGTGCAGGGCAATCTGGCGTCGTCGCACATGGTGACCGGAGGTCAGGCGCTGGTTGATGAAACCCGCGCCATTGTCAAAGCCTTCTCGAACGGGCCGCATATTTTCAACCTCGGACACGGCATCACGCCCGACGCCGACCCCGAGAATGTGCAGTTGATGATCGACACGGTGCGTTCGCGGGCGTGAGCCCTTGCGCCTCGGCGATGTGCGGGCCTTAATCGCGTCATGCGAAGCCTTGCCCTGGCCTTTCTGCTTTGCCTCCTGTCCCCTGTCGGCACCGCGCTCGCACAGGGCGCGAACGGCACGTCGACTTCTGCCGAAGACACGACCGGACCGGTCCGCGACGTGTCGATCGCTCCGGTCGCGCGGGATGGAGAGATTGACCAGCGCATCACCCAGATCCTGAACGCGACCGGCTGGTTCACCGATGCGAGTGTGCAGGTGGATGACGGCATCGTGTTTCTCGACGGTGTCGCCGACACCGAGGATCAACGTGTCTGGGCTCGGGAATTGGCCGCCAAGACGCAGGACGTCGTCGCGGTCGTGAACCGGATCAGGGTGGACACCACTCCGGACTGGTCCTTCGCACCAGCGTTCCAAACCATCCGTTCTGTCGCCGAGCGAAGCGTGGCTTCGCTTCCGCTGGTCGTTCTTGCGCTGATCCTCCTGCCGCTCGCATGGTGGCTTTCGAGCGTGACCGCGCGCGGTCTGAGGCGCTGGCTGCTGGGCGGACTTGATTCGCCGTTCCTCCGGTCCGTGGTGGCACGGACGCTGGCGCTGCCGATCTTCCTGACAGCGCTTTACATCGTCCTTCAGGTTGCGGGGCTCAGTCAGGTCGCGCTGTCGCTCCTGGGCGGAGCGGGTGTGATCGGCATCATCGTCGGCTTTGCCTTCCGCGACATCGCCGAGAATTTCCTCGCCTCGTTGCTCCTGTCGATCCGGCAGCCGTTCCGCACCGGCGACTTCATCGACGTCGATGGTCGGATTGGATCGGTGCATTCGATGAATACCCGTTCGACCATCCTGATTTCACCAGACGGAAACCACATCCAGATCCCCAACGCGACGGTGTTCAAGAGCGTCATAACCAACTTCACGGCCGCCCCGGAAAGCCGCGACAACGTCGCTGTCGGCATCGGCTATGACGCCTCGATCGCCCATGCACAGGAGATCATCGCAAAGGTGCTGGCCGAACACGAAGCGATCCTGAACGATCCGCCGCCCATGGTGCTGGTCGAAGCGCTAGGCTCGTCCACGGTCAATCTGCGCGCCTATTACTGGGTGAACGTCCGCCACTTCTCTGTTCTGAAGGTGAAGTCCTCGGTGCTGCGGCTGATGAAGAAAGCGCTGACGGAGGCCGGCGTGTCGATGCCCGACGATGCGCGGGAGATTATCTTCCCCCAAGGCGTGCCATTGGTCCGGAATGTCGCGCCTGAAACACGCGCGCCCCAGATCATCGCCCCCGAGAAGTCTGAAATGACGACCGAGGCGGAAGTGTCGCTGGTCAACGAACAGGCCGAGGTTGTCGAGCGCGCGGCGCGCGGCGATCTGCCCGAGGATGATGGAGATCTCCTGAATTGAAAACGCGGGCCTGAGGGCCCGCGCTGTCGATCAGAGAGAGAGAAGTCGTCAGGGTGCGACGGCGCGGCTTTCCAGCGGCAGGCCGATATGGTCGCCGATCGCGACCAGATCCGACAGGAACTTGGCGATGTCGTCCGCAACGGTCTCGTCCGCCTTTTGATGCTCCTGCCGGGCCTTGGCGATCCGGGCGTTCAGGTAGTCTGCCGAGATCTCCGATTTCGGCATCGCCTCGTCGGCCAGTACGGTCGCGCCATCTGCCGTTATCTGCGCGAAGCCGCCGATCACCGCATACTCCTGCGATCCTCCGTCCATCTCGACGACAAGGATACCGGGGCGAAGCGTCGTGACCACCGGCGCGTGACCGGGCATGGCCGTCAGATCGCCGTCGGCTCCGGGAAGCCGCACCGCCTTCGCCTGTCCCGAGGCCAGACGGCGCTCGGGAGAGACGAGGTCGAATTGGAACGTATCAGCCATTGTGGTGTCCTTATGCAGCTTCCGCAGCCAGACGCTGGGCTTTGGCTTTCACATCCTCGATGCCGCCGACCATGTAGAAGGCCGCTTCCGGCAGGTGATCATACTCGCCCGCCACGACGGCCTTGAACGACGAAATCGTGTCTTCCAGC
>CAZRNL010000431.1:0-2892 GCA_964601395.1 uncultured Silicimonas sp.
ACGATCAGTCGCAGGCAGACGGATTGAACGCGGCCTGCCGACTTTGCGCCGGGCAACTTGCGCCAGAGCACCGGAGACAGATTGAAGCCCACAAGGTAGTCAAGCGCCCGGCGTGCCAGATACGCCTCGACCAGATCCTGATCGACCTGGCGCGGGTTCTTCATCGCCTCGGTGACAGCGGACTTCGTGATCGCGTTGAACACGACGCGGCTGACGGGCGTATCCTTCTTGATCGCCTTTCGGTCGCGCAGCGTTTCTTCCAGGTGCCACGAGATCGCCTCGCCTTCGCGGTCGGGGTCGGTCGCGAGAATCAGTTCTCCGTCTTCCTTAAGCGCATCGGCGATCGCCTTGATGTGTTTTTTCGAATCCGCCGCGATTTCCCATTTCATCGAGAAACCTTCGTCCGGATCTACGGAACCGTCCTTCGGGGGCAGATCCCGCACGTGCCCGTAGCTTGCCAAAACCGTGTAGTCGGAGCCGAGGTACTTGTTGATCGTCTTGGCCTTGGCTGGAGATTCGACAACAACGACTGGCATGAAAATCCTTTCCGGGCGTGCTCGGTTATGGCGGCGGAACATGGGGGGGCGGTGGATGGATTGTCAATGCGGTTCCGGGCAGCATGCTTACCCTGGAGGGTGTCCGAGACAACCAGCAACGTATCCGCGCCGTTGTATTCCGCAGCGTTGAGACTGGCGTAACCTATTGCTCTTAAATGATTTCAGTTCACTTGAGCCGTGCGGCAAAGCAGTCCGCCGGTATTGCGCTGGATCAGGCCTTCCAGCTCAAGCGCGGCGATCTCGGACGAAATCACGCTTGTGGCACCGCCGATATCGCGGATCAGCTGATCCTCTGCGACCGGCGATGGACCCAGCCTTTCCAGAATCCGCCGGTGAAGCTCCCGGATGTCCGGACGCGCCCGCTGCATCGGCTGCGGATTTGACCGAGGGCGATGTGCCTCTGGCATCTGTCCCAATGCGGCTATCACATCCTCGGCCGAGCGTACCAGCGTCGCTCCATCCCGGATCAGGATGTTCGACCCAGAGGCACGGGCGTCGAAAGGGTGGCCGGGGACGGACATCACGTCGCGGCCCTGATCGAGGGCTGTCCTTGCGGTGATGAGACTGCCGGACTTTGCAGCGGCCTCGACCACGATCACGGCGCGGCACAGGCCCGACACGATCCGGTTGCGTCTCGGAAAATCGCGCGCCTGCGGTGTCATGCCCATTGGGGCTTCACTGATCCTGAGACCTTTTTCTTCGATTTCCTGGCCCAGTACCGCGTTCTCGGCCGGATAAATGACGTCTACGCCGCCCGCCATGACCGCAATGGTTCCGGTCTTCAGGGACGCGAGGTGCGCGGCGGTGTCGATCCCTCGCGCCAGTCCCGACACGACCACGAAGCCCGCCTCGCCGAGGTCGGCGGCCAGCTTTCGGGCCATGCGCGTTCCGAGCGATGAGGCGTTGCGAGCGCCCACGACGGCAATCATCGGACGTGCCGACAGACTGGTATCGCCGATACACCAGAGGAAGGGCGGGGGATCGGAAATCTGTGACAGAAGTTCGGGATAGGCAGGGTCGCCGAAAGCGAGGGGTCTCGCTCCCGTCTGGCTTGCGTGGGCCCATTCGCGACGGGCTGCGTCAATTCCGCAGGCGGTGTAGTTGCCCAGTCCGGCATCGGCGGCGATTCCCGGCAAGGCACCCAGCGCCGCGTCTGCGCTGCCGTATTCGCCCATGAGCCGGAAGAAGGTTGCGACGCCAACGCGTCTGGATCGCAAGAGGCGAAGCCACGATAGCCACACTTCCTCTGTGAGGGGTGGGGTGAGAGGGTGGGTGGAAGGGGATAAATCCTTGGCCATCCTGTCTCCGCCATCTTGCTGAGGACGGTTATGAAACGAGTCGGTTAACAGCCTATTAAAGCAGGATTTTTTCTACCTCGCTATTTCGGGGGAGGGGGTAATTGAACAGGCTGCCGACTTATCCTGCGCATCTCAGGCTTCAGGGTCGTCGCAGCCAGAAGCCAAGCATCGAGCAGTACACGGCCGCGGCAACAACCCCGGCGAGGAAGGGCTGCGGAATGGAGAGCAACTCCGCGAGGAACGGGTCTCGGTAGGCAGAGTCGAGAAAGTAGAAATAACCGCCCACAAGCACAGCCTGTGAAAGAATGCCTGTAAGCAAGACCGTTGGCAGCCATCCGTCCGGTACGGGCCGTCCAAAACGGGTGTTCAACAGCATTGCCACCGGCAGGATCACTGCCGCGAATAGCGGGACGGATACCAGCAGACTGGGCAGCAGGCAGGTCCAGCGATACAGGGCCGCATCTCCGCGAATGTCACAACCCTGCGGAAACAGCCACAGAATTACGGACGCGCAAGCCGCCGGAATGAGGGCGGTCGGGATCGCTGCGACAAGACTGGCACGGGTGCGCGGAGCGGTCGGAAGTCTCCAGATCCCGCCCCACAGGTTCACGTCGCCGAACCTCCGACCGTCAGCCCCCCGATCAGCAAGGTCGGCTGGCCCACGCCCACAGGCACCCATTGGCCCGCCTTGCCGCAGTTGCCGATGCCCGGGTCAAGCTTCATGTCATTGCCTATCGCGCGGATCTGCTTCAGTGCGGTCGCCCCGTCTCCGATAAGGGTGGCCCCCTTCACTGGTGCTCCCACCTTGCCGTTCCTCACCTGATAGGCTTCGGTGCACGAGAAAACGAACTTGCCGCTCGTTATGTCGACCTGACCCCCGCCGAAGCCGACGGCGTAGATTCCGTCCTTCACGTCCGCAACGATGTCGTCCGGGTTCGCGTCGCCCGACAACATGTAGGTATTGGTCATGCGCGGCATGGGCGCGTGCGCATGGCTTTCGCGCCGCCCGTTGCCGGTGGGCTTCACACCCATCAGCC
>CAZRNL010000432.1:0-2884 GCA_964601395.1 uncultured Silicimonas sp.
CACAGAAAGAAAGCCTTGGGAATCCCGAATCCGATCAAGGTCGACACGCTCTAGCCGCCGGTTGGCGGCAGAGCTCGCGAGGAGCCTGACCTTCGAGCTTTCGGGCGTATTTTTAGCAAGATGAATGAGCATTGACCTGGAACAGCGGGCGGAATAGGCGCGGACAGATGACGACATGGACCGCACTCACGACGCTCAGGGGCCTAGACGCCGCACAGAGCCTCTCTTCCGCGATGGAGTCGCTCGACCCGGTGCCGACAGGTGTGGGTACCTTCGAGATCGAGGATGGCAGTGGACTTTGGGAGGTCGGCGGCTACTTCGAGGAAAACCCCGACGGCGTTGCGCTGGCGCTACTGGCGGCGGCTCACGGGGCGGCGGATTTCGTGGTTTCCGAATTGCCCGAGACCGATTGGGTCGCTCATGTTCGACGGGAATTGTCGCCGGTCGAGGCGGGGCGGTTCTTCGTCTACGGCAGTCACGATGCGGACCGCGTGCCGGAGGGGCGCATCGCCCTTCTGATCGAGGCGGCGATGGCCTTCGGTACGGGGCATCACGGAACGACTTTGGGATGTCTTCGCGCGCTGGACCGGCTGCTTGACACGGGCGCAGCGCCGACTTCCGTCGCTGACATCGGCTGCGGCACGGCGGTCCTGGCGATGGCGGCAGCCCGCGTTCTGGATGCGGACGTCATTGCCTCGGATATCGACGAAGTGGCGGTCGAAGTGGCCGAGACAAACCTGCGGGCGAACGGGCTTGAAGGCCGGGTGCGCTGCGTCGAGGCGGCTGGCTTCGAGCATCCTGGCCTGTCTGGCGCGGGGGCATTCGATCTCGTCTTTGCCAACATCCTGAAAGGACCGCTGATCGCGCTTGCACCCGACATGGCAGGTGCGGTGCGTCCCGGAGGTCACGTGATCCTGAGCGGCATTCTGAACGAACAGGCAGACGAAGTTGTGTCGCACTATCACGCGATGGGCTTCAATACGGTGCATCGCGAAGAGATTGTCGACTGGACGACGCTCACTTTGGCAAGAACTGCTTGAACTTTAGCGAAATCAAGTCTTTTCCAGCGCTTACGCCATATTGATGCCACATTCAGCCGTAATGTGACTTCGTCGGTATTGGGGACCGGCGATCAGGAGGCTGTCAGATGTCTGCTTCGCAGTTCGATGAATTTGAGCGCAGGATGCGTCGTATCAACCGGCGACATTCGAAATTGTCGCATGGCTATGTCACCGCCATCAACGAAGACGGTCTGGTCGTTGCCAGACCGCAGCGTCGCGGAAATCGCGCGATGCTGCGCGGCCTGTCCGTGATCGTTCTCGTGATGATCATCTTCAAGGGATTTCTTCACGCCCAGCTTGGCCCGCAGGCCTATCAGGATCGCGTGAGTGCGCTGGCGTCCGGCACGGTCATCGAGCAGGCCGGCGCCTATGCCATGGTCGCCGATCCGCTGACGCAGTGGATTTCGTCGAAAGTGGTTTCCCTCGTGCGATAGCCAAGCCGCCGGGGGTGCCCGGCAATCCTTTCAGGTCGCACAAGAAACGGCCGTGTCCATTCTTGGACACGGCCGTTTTCGTGTTCGGATCATAAGTGCTCAGAAGCGGCGCTGGCGGGCGATCGTGTCGATGTCGCCACGCGTCAGGCCAATGTCGTCGAGTTCATGCGACGAAAGCTGCGACAGAACCCGACGCGTCCTGCGCTGGTCGTTCCAGTCGGCGAATGCGACCAGAAGTCCGGCCAGTCCGTTGCGAAGCGGTGCTGCGAGAACTGAGGTTTGGCCGCGGGTGCGGCCCGTATCGATGAGAGCCATGGTGTTTCTGCCTACATGAAAGTGTGATTGACCGGACGCACATAGATTGGGCAAACCGCCTGCACAAGCAGCAGAAATGCATGTCTGAAATGCAATGCGCGCATAGGTCGCTTTCGAACGTAAGCCGTTTCCAAACAATGAAAAATCCGGTTCGGAAATGTCGGTTTCAGAGCTCATGGCGGCGCATTCAGGCAGCAATTGTGCTGTCCGTGTGGCAGCAGGTCCGATAGCGACATTTCGCTAAACGCTTGGCGAATGTTCGCGTTTCGTGCTAACCGTTCTGTAAAAGCAACAAGAGCAGGGATCGGCATGCGCGTGATGGGGTTGGACCCGGGGCTGAGGGCGCTCGGATGGGGTGTCGTGGACGTCTCGGGCTCGCGGCTAACACATGTGGCGAATGGGATCTGCCGGACCGGGACCGGACCGCTGGGTTTTCGGCTTGCATCGCTTTTCGAGGAGCTTTCGGCCGTCTGGGATTTGTATGTCCCCGATGCCGCCGCCGTCGAGCAGACCTTCGTCAACAAGGACGGCGCGTCGACACTGAAGCTGGGACAGGCGCGGGGCATCGCAATGCTGGTCCCGTCGCGAGCGGGCATCGAGGTGGGCGAATATGCCCCGAACGCAGTCAAGAAGGCCGTCGTCGGTGTTGGTCATGCCGACAAACGCCAGATCGATCACATGGTGCGGATGCAGTTGCCGGGGGTTCAGATTGCCGGGCCAGACGCGGCCGACGCACTGGCCATCGCGATCTGCCACGCACATATGGTGCAGACAGCGCGTGCCGTCGGGATGCGCGTCGCATGATCGGGCGGCTGGCGGGTCGGATCGACTATCGCGGCACCGACCATGTTCTCCTTGACGTCAAGGGCGTGGGTTACATCGTCCATGTGAGTGACAGGACACTGGCGGCCTTGCCGCGGGTGGGCGAGGCGGCGGCGCTATATACCGACCTTCTTGTGCGTGAGGATCTGCTGCAGCTTTTCGGTTTCACGACTTTGGCCGAGAAGGAATGGCACCGGCTGTTGATGGGCGTGCAGGGGATCGGAGCCAAGGCCTCGATGGCGATCCTGGGGA
>CAZRNL010000433.1:0-2882 GCA_964601395.1 uncultured Silicimonas sp.
TGAAATCCTGCGCCAGCCGCGCCATCGCGTCGCAGATCGCACTGTCGCCATGCGGGTGGTAGTTGCCCATGACGTCGCCGGAAATCTTGGCCGACTTCCGAAAACCGCCGTTGGAACTGAGTCGCAACTCGCGCATCGCATAGAGGATGCGCCGGTGAACCGGCTTCAGGCCGTCCCGCGCATCGGGCAAAGCGCGGTGCATGATCGTCGATAGCGCATATGTGAGATACCGGTCACCGATGGCCCGGCGAAGCGTTTCGCTGGTGTCCCGGGGCTCGATATTGGGGTCGTCGCTGACGTCTGCCATAGATGCTGTGATAGCGCCCTGATCGGACAGCGTAAAGCGGTCGTGGTATGAAAGACACGCCGGAACTTTCCCCCTAATTCGACGGTTGGATGATGGTAGGACGATTGCCAGCCGGGGTGTACGTCCGGTCACGATTCCGGGGGGAATGTGATATGTTCAGGTTATTGACGGTCGCGTTAGCGGCAATTTTTCTCGTGCTGCAAATTTTTGGCGATGAAGCTCGTCGTCCCGAAGTGACCAGACAGGTTCAGGATGAGGTGACCGGCATTTCGCTGGCGTCTTTCGCCATGCCCGAAGCCCGAGCGACGGTTCCTGCGAGCGTTTCCGGACTTTCCGAGGCCGAAGCCGTCGCCATGGCGATGGAGGCCGGCAGGGCGTACCGCGCCGACAGGGCGGCCCGGCCCCTTCGCGGAATGGTCGCAGCCGTCGAACCCCAACCCGCAGCCGCGGGCGCTCCCGCGTCGGCAGAGTGGTATGTCACCGGCGAGCGGGTGAACCTTCGCGCCGGACCCGGCACTGAAAATGCGGTCGTGGGCCAGCTGGTCTACGGCGACGCCGCCGAAGTGTTGGCTGATCGTGACGGCTGGTACGAAATCCGCACCGCCGATGGCACGACTTCCGGCTGGATCTTCGGCAGGTTCCTGACGTCGCAGCTTCCCGGATAGGCTTGCCCGCTCACACCGTCTGCCCTAGTGCTTTGCCACAAAAGGGCAAACAGGCATGGCACCCAGAACGATCCTGATCACAGGTTGCTCGTCCGGCATCGGATACGATGCCGCGCACGGGCTGAAACGCCGCGGCTGGCGGGTTCTGGCGACCTGTCGGAAACCCGAGGATTGCGCACGGCTCGAGTCCGAGGGTCTCGAAAGTTTCGTCCTGGATTACGAGAGCCCCGAAAGCGTCGCGGCGGGCGCGGACGAAACGCTGTCGCGCACCGGCGGGCGTATCGACGCTTTGTTCAACAACGGAGCCTACGCGATACCGGGCCCGCTTGAAGACCTGTCGCGGGACGCGATGCAGACGATCTTCAACGCAAACTTCCTCGGCTGGCATGATCTTTCGGTCCGCCTGATCCCTGCGATGCGGGCGCAGGGTCACGGCCGCATCGTCAACAACTCGTCGGTCCTGGGCCTTGTCTCGGCCCCTTATCGCGGTGCCTACAACTCGACCAAGTTTGCGCTCGAAGCCTGGTCCGACGCGATGCGGATCGAGATGAAGGGAACCGGCATCCACATTTCACTGATCGAGCCCGGACCGATCGCGACCGACTTCCGCAAGAATGCCGTCAAGGCTTTCGAGAAATGGGTAGACTGGGAATCGTCGGCGCGGGTCCAGCAATACCGCGACACCCTGCTCGACAAGCTCTACAAGGGCACTCAGGGCAGCTTCTTTGAACTTCAATCCGAAGCCGTCACCGCAAAACTGATCCGCGCGCTCGAAAGTCCACGCCCGAAAGCCCGCTATTTTGTGACGACGCCGACCTATATCATGGATATTGCGCGCAGGGTGCTGCCTGTCGCGCTTCTTGACCGCATGCTCTCACGCGGCTGACGGTCGCGTTCGCATTCGATCGGGATCGGTCTAGGTCTGAACGAGACATATCGAGGTGCTTCATGCTCAACGACCCACTTTTCATCGTCGTCGCCATCGCCGTGCTGATCGTGCTCGGAATCCTGCTGACCGGGATCGGAGGATTTGCCAAGGGCGGCGACTTCAACAGGAAACACGCCAACAGGATCATGCGGTATCGCATATATGCGCAGGCCGTCGCGGTGGCGCTGATCCTGCTGTTCATCTTCATTCGGGGGAAAAGCTGACATGGTCGTGTTGAACAAGATCTACACCAAGACCGGTGATGCGGGCGAAACAGCGCTCGGCAACGGCGCGCGGGTGGCCAAGCATTCGATGCGGGTCACGGCCTATGGGACGGTGGACGAGCTGAACGCGACCGTCGGCGTCGCGCGGCTTGTTGCCGGCGAGGCGGAGAATGCCGCGCTGTCGCGCATCCAGAACGACCTTTTCGATCTGGGGGCCGATCTTTGCCGGCCGGACATGGAGCGGGACGGCGAAGCGGGCTACCCCGTTCTGCGGATGACCCCGGCCCAGACCACACGGCTGGAAAAGGAGATCGACACGATGATCGCCCGGCTTGAGCCGCTTCGGTCGTTCATCCTGCCCGCCGGAACGCCGCTCGCCGCGAATCTGCACGTCTGCCGCACCGTCGCCCGCCGAGCCGAACGGCTGACGGTGGAACTGGCGACGATGGAATCGGTAAATGACGCAGCGGTGACGTATCTCAACCGCCTCTCCGACTGGTTCTTCGTTGCAGCCCGCATTGCCAACGACGATGGCCGCGGCGACGTGCTTTGGGTACCGGGCGCGAACCGCGACTAGCGACGGACGTTCCAGGGCCATGAAAAGCGCGAAATGACGAGACATTCCGATTAACGCGGCGTCCTTGAACTCTGCCGCGTCGATTTTGCACTGTTGTCGAGCGTCCGGCTTCGCTATTCCCACCCGAGAAAACCGTGAGGGAGTTTGCGCAGATGAAGGTCCTGGTGCCTGTCAAGCGCGT
>CAZRNL010000434.1:0-2856 GCA_964601395.1 uncultured Silicimonas sp.
ATCAGCGCACCGGTGTTGCCGCACGATACCACGGCATCGGCCTCGCCATTCTTCACCGCGTCTATGGCCGACCACATCGACGTGTTCTTGCCGTTCCGCATGACGTGACTGGGCTTTGCGTCCATGGTGACGACTTCGGAGACGTCGCGAATCTGGCAACGGTCGTTCAGGCGGCGTTTGTCGATGAGTGGTTTCAGGTCGCGCGCGGGACCGTGGACGATGAAGGCCACGTCCGGATTCTTTTCAGCACTTTTTTCGATGCCGGACACGACGGCCGCGGGCCCGCGGTCGCCGCCCATGGCGTCAACGCTAATCGTAATGCGCCGGGGTGCGCCGGTGGTCTGATCGGGAGTGTCCGTCATCACCGAGCCAGCGCGATCGGCGCTTACGCGGCGTCGTCGTCCAGGTCGATCTCGTCGGCCTGCGCGACCACTTCGCGTGCGTCGTAATGTCCGCAAGCTCCGCAGACGTGATGCGGACGCTTGAGTTCACCGCAGTTCGGGCATTCCGCAGGGTTGCCGGCGACCAGGTGATCGTGGGCACGGCGCATATTGCGGCGCGAACGGGTGACTTTGTTCTGTGGGACAGCCATGTCTCAACCTCGGTATCTCAAGGGGGCTGTGCCCCGGGGTGGTTTTGGTCAGAGGGGACTTACGCGCTGCTGCGCGAAGTGTCCAACCCATTGTTCGAAAGAGTGCGCGAACATACTGCGATTCCCTTGAATAGCAAGGCCGATTTCAGTCCTCGTTTCCGTCTGGGTCCTCCAGCGTGTCGCGGAGCGATTTGAGCCCGGCAAACGGTTTTGCGTCCTCGTCGGACATGGCGACGTTGCCAGGCTCGGTCACGGAAACCTCGACTGGCGCCACGCTGGCCGCGCGAGGCCAGGGTGGCAGGGCGAGTGCCAGCGCCTCGGCCATGACCGCGTTGAGGTCAAGCTCGCGCGGCATCGGTTCTGCGCTGTCGTCCTCGGGCATCTCGACTTCTTCACCGGCCGGAACCTCCGGCATCTCGGCCAGATAAAGCCGTGTGACAGGCTCGTCGATCCGCGACGTCACTGGTTCCAGTGTGACCACGCAGGTTTGCACGACTGTCGCGCCAAGCTGCGCCGTCAGTCTCAGATCGGCGTCACCTTCCGGGGTGATCCGGCCCGTGAACGTGAGCTTCCTGATCCCGAGTATGCCCAGCGTTCGCGCGAGCTCGGCGCGCGCCTCGGCGTCGGGAACCAGCGAGAAGCCTCGGGTGCGCGTGATGTCTTTTGTCCGCATCAGCGGCGCTTCATTATCGTCGGCCATGAGCAAATCCTTGAACCGGCGGAGTTCTCTGGATATGCCGACTAGGCGGCGCGGCGACGCGATGCAAGAGGTGGGAGGCAAGAAGCGCATGGCAATGGCAAAAGTCCGGACCAGTATCGGTGTTCTTGCGCTCGTGGCTCTTTCCGCCTGCGCGACCCTTCGGGACAGCCACGGCTATGTCCCGGACGAGGCGCTGCTGGCGCAGGTCGAAGTCGGACGCGACACCAAGGAAACGGTCGCTCGAATCCTCGGGCGTCCCGGTACGGCAGGGATCGTCGATGATCGCGGTTGGTACTATGTCAAATCCAGTTACGAGCGTTTCCTCTGGCGGGCACCTGTCGAAGTCGACCGTGAGGTCGTCGCCGTCAGCTTCGGGGAAAACGGTCAAGTCGAGAATCTCGAGCGTTTCGGGCTGGAAGATGGCCAGGTCGTCGCCTTGACCCGTCGCGTAACGACATCGAACACCAGGGGAATCGGATTGCTGCGGCAGCTGTTCGCGAACCTCGGCAACTTCGGGTCGGGCCTGCTCGAAGAGCCTTAATCGGCCGAGTCGTCGGGCTCGAACTCCAGCGAGACGCCGTTGATGCAATAGCGCAGGCCGGTCGGTTGCGGGCCGTCGGGGAAGACATGGCCGAGGTGGCCGTCGCATCGGTTGCAGTGAACCTCGGTGCGCCTCATGAAGAAACCGTTGTCCTGGCTCTCGCCGACCATCTCGTCGTCCATCGGCTTGTAGAAGGACGGCCAGCCGGTGCCCGAGTCGAACTTGTGGGCCTGGTCGAACAGCGGCGCTCCGCAGCCCTTGCAAAGGAAAGTGCCCGGCACTTTCGGGAAGTTGTCGTGGGTGAAGGCCCGTTCCGTGCCGTGCTTGCGCAGGACCTTGAATTCGAGGTCATCGAGTCTCTCGCGCCATTCGGCGTCTGATTTTACAACTTTATCCATGCGTTTCCCTTACGTCGTATCGTTGTCACGCCTTGTGTGGCATCAAGTGCACGTAGATATCTAGTGGGCAATCTTGTCGGCACCAGCCGGGAAAGGGTCACATCATGCTGATCTGGGGCAAGGGCCGTTACGCGACGCGGGCTGCGACGACGCCGGAAGACCTGGAGGCGGCGCAACGTCTGCGCTTTCGGGCTTTCATCGCCGGAACCGGCGCTGCTGCACGCGCCGACGGGCGTGACGTCGACGACTTCGATGCCGTTTGCGACCATGTCCTGATCGAAGAGGCCAAATCGGGCAGGTTGGTCGCGACGTTCCGGCTGATGCCGCTGGCTTCGGGGGCCGAGATCGGACGCTGCTATTCCGCCCAATACTACGAGTTGGAGGCGCTTCGTTCCTTTGAGGGTCCGATGGTGGAAATGGGACGTTTCTGCATCGAACCGGGGATGACCGATCCGGATATCCTGCGCGCGGCCTGGGGAGCGATGACTGCCTTCGTCGACCGTGAAGGGGTCGAGATGCTGTTCGGCTGCTCGTCATTCCATGGCACGAATGCCGATACATATGCTGATGCTTTCGCCATGTTGAGCGAACGGCACCTGGCGCCCAAGCGGTGGCTGCCGCAGAT
>CAZRNL010000435.1:0-2844 GCA_964601395.1 uncultured Silicimonas sp.
GAAATGCTGACCAACCAGATCAGCGGCAGCCACTTCATTGGCGATGCAACGCGCGAAAAGTTGCCGGATTTCCTCGATGGACTTGTCGCATGGGTCCCGCATGAGGCCGGGTTTACCTGGTTCTATTCGACATCCACCGCAGACACGTCCATTCCCAACGAGGTCGAAGTCGGTTCGCAGACGAACACTGACCCAGCTACCGGCGCGGTGCAAAGTGAGGCCGTCGTTACCGGCTCCAGCGCCATGGACTTCCGGTTTACCGACCTGGATGACGAAGTAATCAACCATGGCTGGGCAGTGACACTGCCGATTGAGCGGACTCGCAACAGCTTCGAGTTGAGCGGTGGCTACAATCACGCCAAGAAGGCGCGCACCTACCGGCAGTCACAATTCAGTCTCGGGGCACTGACAGTAGCCGATCCGAGCGTTCTGGTTGGACCGCTCGACGAGGTTTTTTCGGACGAGAACATCCTTAACCCTGCGAACAATTTCGTATTCGATCGTCGCGGGGCAAATAACCAGAGTTACATTGCTGCAACGATGACCGACGCCGTATTCGGCAAGGTGGAGTGGACCTGGAACGACACCTGGCGCATCGCCACCGGCGCACGCTGGGAAGACTACCGGCAGGTCGCCGTCGATTGGAACCCCTTCGGATTTTCGGAAGCCAATCCACAGGTCACTACCGACCCGGATATTCTCGAAGAGGGCACGTTTGCAAGTGACGAGATCTATCCTTCCGCCTCCGTGACCTGGATGTCCGACCTCTGGGCAGAAACCTTCCAGTTGCGCTTTGGCTGGAGCGAAACGGCAGTGCGACCGGACCTGCGCGAGATAACGCGTTCTGCCTACGTCGATCCGATTACGGACGACATCACATTCGGCAATCCCAGTGTGGAGCCGGCCGAAGTCATAAACTACGACGTCCGCGCGGAGTGGTTTTTCAGTAATGGCGACAATTTCACCATTACCGCGTTCCGCAAGGAGATCGACAAACCGATCGAGTTTTTCGAATCACCGGCGAGCGACACTAACATTGCCCGCGAAATCCTCAATGGCGAGTCAGCGGAGGTGCAGGGCATCGAGATCGAAGGGCTTAAAGAGCTCGGCTTTCTCGGCAGCATCTTCGATACGATGTTCATCCAGGGCAACGCAACGTTCCAGGACTCGGAGCTCGTGGCCGGGCCGCGGCCGGATGCGCCGACCAACCAGGTCCGGCAACTGAGCGGCGCATCGGACTATGTCGCCAACCTGATGCTGGGCTTCGATTCACGGGACAACCGGCATAGCGCTTCGCTGATCTACAACGTGTTCGGCGAACGGCTTTACGTTGCCGGTCGAAACGGCGCACCGGACGGATTCGAGCAGCCCTTTCACTCGCTGGACTTCACCTACTCGTGGTATCCGACCGATTCCATCACCGTGAAACTGAAGGCACAGAATATTCTCGACGAAACCGTCACGATCGAGCGACAGGATGTGGTCGTGTTCGAGCAGGATCCGGGCGTTGGGTACTCGCTCAGCTTTTCCTGGGCTCTCTAGACGGCTACCAAAAGAGCAAGCACCACCGACTCGCAGTTCCCCCGACTGCACACTCCGGGCCCCATCGAAAGACGGGGCCTTTTTTTTCGACGGTGTATCGCCCGTGGTACGGGCTCCAACAACGATTCGATTGCCATCCGTAGGAGCGCGCCCTGCGCGCGAACGGGAAGAGGCTGGCCGGCGCCGTATTCGCCCGCAAGGCGGGCTCCAACAACGATTCGATTGCCATCCGTAGGAGCGCGCCCTGCGCGCGAACGGGAAGAGTCCGATCGCCGCCGTAGTCGCCCGCAGGGCGGGCTCCTACAACTCCCAAGACGGGCGATTCAACCGTATTTCAGGCACTATTCACGCCGGTTACAGCGACCGGAACCCCGATATCCACATGACCAACCGCTCCTTCATCCGTGTCCTGCGACGCAAGGAAGTATTGGCCCTCGCGTTTGGCGCCATCATCGGCTGGAGCTGGGTCGTGCTCACCGGCGGCTGGATCAACACCGCGGGGAGTGCCGGCGCGGTGCTCGGCTTCCTTGCCGGCGGACTGGCGGTCGTGCTCGTCGGCTTTACCTATGCCGAACTCGCTTCGGCGATGCCACAGGTCGGCGGCGAGCATGTTTACGCACGACGAGCATTGGGCACGACGGCGTCGTTCATCTGCACCTGGGCCATACTGCTCGGTTACGTTTCCGTGGTCGCATTCGAAGCCGTCGCCTTGCCGACGGTCGCCGAGTATTTGTTTCCCGGCTTCAGTCGTGGTTACCTGTGGACGATCGCGGGCTGGGACGTCGAGGCAACCTGGGTTCTGCTCGCGGTCGTCGCGGCGATAATAATGACCGGGATCAACTTCCTCGGCATCGAAACGGCGGCAAGGTTGCAGGTACTGGTCTCCGTCCTGATTGTTGCCGGCGGATTGGCCCTCGTCGGCGGTGCAACGATGGGTGGCAGTGTTACTAACGCAGCACCGGCTTTCCAGCAGGGCATCGGCGGCATGCTCGGCGTGCTGGTGGTCGTGCCGTTGATGCTGGTCGGCTTCGACGTCATCCCGCAGTCGGCGGAGGAAATCGATCTGCCGTTCGCGGACATCGGCCGTTTGCTTATGGTGTCGATTGTCATGGCGGTGTTGTGGTATATCGCCATGATCCTCGCCGTCTCGGTGGCGTTGACGCCGGCCGAACGCGCAGCGTCGTCGCTGCCGACGGCAGATGCCGCGGCCGCGGTACTGGGCGGCAGCCGGGGCGGCACGTTGCTGGTGATTGCCGGCATCGGCGGCATCCTGACGAGCTGGAACGCTTTCCTGATCGGCGG
>CAZRNL010000436.1:0-2818 GCA_964601395.1 uncultured Silicimonas sp.
TGCAATCGTCGCTGGTCATGTATCCGATCCATGCCTACGGCACCGAGGCGCAGCGCCGGAAGTTCCTGCCGAAGCTGGCCTCGGGCGAGATGATCGGTTGTTTCGGCCTGACCGAACCTGATGCGGGCAGCGATCCGGGCGGCATGAAGACGGTCGCGAAGAAGACCGACGGCGGCTACGTGATAACCGGCTCCAAGATGTGGATCTCGAACAGTCCGATCGCGGATGTCTTCGTGATCTGGGCCAGGTCCGAGGCGCATGAGGGCAAGATCCGGGGTTTCCTGCTGGAAAAGGGCATGAAGGGGCTTTCGGCCCCCAAGATCGGCGGCAAGCTGTCCTTGCGCGCCTCCGTCACCGGCGAGATCGTGATGAACGGCGTCGAGATGGGCGAAGACGCGCTTCTGCCGAATGTCGAAGGTCTGAAAGGTCCGTTCGGATGCCTCAACCGGGCGCGCTACGGCATCGCCTGGGGCGTGATGGGCGCGGCCGAATTCTGCTGGCACGCCGCGCGCCAGTACGGACTTGACCGCAAGCAGTTCGGCAAGCCGATCGCCGGCACGCAGCTCTTTCAGAAGAAACTCGCGGACATGCAGACCGAAATCGCGCTCGGGCTTCAGGCGGCGCTGCGGGTCGGGCGGCTTCTGGACGACGCGGCGGCCGCGCCCGAGATGATCAGCCTGATCAAGCGCAACAACTGCGGCAAGGCGCTGGATATCGCGCGGATGGCTCGCGACATGCACGGCGGCAACGGCATCTCGGAGGACTTCCAGGTGATCCGCCACATGGCCAACCTCGAGACGGTGAACACCTACGAGGGAACGCACGACATTCACGCGCTGATTCTGGGCCGCGCACAGACCGGATTGCAGGCCTTCTTCTGATTGACCGCGGAAAATCATGCGCGACCTGGGGATAAGTCGACATGGTTCAGGCGCGTCTTGAAACCATCCGGCATCACCTGAAGGCACTGTCCTGTCACCGGAAACAATAGCCCTCCACCATCGGCGCATCCTTGCCAGCGCCGTTCTGACGTTTAGGATGCAGTCAGTTAGGTAAGGACGAGTGATATGGTGGCGGGGGCTGCTATGTCCGGCGATCTTTCCGATGCCGAGTGGCTCTCGAAGCTGCGCGGGATCGGCGAGAAAGACGGATATTTTTCAACACTGGGCAAGGACCATGCGGCGGTTTTCGTGGAACGCTCGCATGACGTGCTTTTTGTTGCCTTCGAAACGCTGTTCGGCATCCGCTCGGTCAGCGACACCGGAATGCCCGTGTCTTTCGACGTCTGTGGCCGGCGCGGCTGGTCGCATCTTTCGATGATCACCCAAGACCAGGACTGGTTCCGCGACAACCGGGTCTGGAGCTATTTCGACCGGCTGGTCGACTATGGCTTCTTCGAGGATTTCGACCGCGTGATCTTCTACGGGGCTGGCATGTGCGGCTATGCCGCCGCTGCCTTTTCGGTCGCGGCGCCGGGATCGACGGTGATCCTCGTCTCGCCGCAGGCGACACTCGACCGCGACAAGACGCGATGGGACAACCGCTTCCCGACAGCGCGCCGGCTGGATTTTTCGAGCCGCTATGCCTATGCGCCCGACATGCTGGAAGCCGCGAAGGCCGCCTTCCTGATCTATGACCCCGACGAGGTCGAGGATGCGATGCACGCAAGCCTTTTCAGCGGGCCGAACATTCATCATCAGCGCTACCGTCGCGGACGCGCGGGCGCGATCGAAGCTGACCTGCGGGCTCTCGGGCTGGTGTCGGCCTTCGCGGAGAGTGCAGCGAACGGCACGCTGACACCGACGAAACTCGCATCGATCCTGAAGCTGAGGAAGCGGCACGTCCCGTATCTGCGGGCCCTTCTGGCGCGCGTCCTGTCCGAAGATCGACCGGTCCTGACAGCCGCGCTATGCCGCGCGGTCCTGAAAGACAGGCCGATTCCGCGCTTCAAGCATCATCTTGAAGCGGCGGAGCGGCGTTTGGCCGGAGAAAGTCGCAGTGACGACGAGGTCGATATCGAGGATGTCGATACCGCCTGAACGGCAGCGGCATCAGAAGCCGCTGAAGCCTGCGATAAACGTGCGCTGAAGACCGCTGCGGTCATAGCCGCGGCGCTGAAGCTCGCGGTCGGACATCGAGAAAAGGGTTTGATACCGGGTGCTCGGGCCGAATGCCGCGAGAAAACCAGCGAACCAGGCGGGGGACGCCATTTTAGTGCTCCTTCATTGGACGTTTGTAAACTGCCCTCTAAATGAGCGTTTTGCCCTGTTCGGACAAGCTCTGGTTCTGCATATCAGCCATCGCGGCGCCGCATGCCTCAAACCTCAAACGGCTCTCAGCTGTCGTAGTCCGGTGTCCGGTTGCCGCGCCATTTGGCGATGATCCGGGGACCGAAGACGCCTGCGACAGCGCCCAACGCCAGTGGTGCGGCATGCGGCGCGCCGATGATCATCGACAGGATGGCTGCCCCCAGAAGACAGATGGCAAAAGACAATAGCGCCATTTCCTTCGGTTCGATCGGCGCGTCGTCCAGAAGTATTCCGTCGAGCGCCGCCTTGATCCTTGGCTCGGCATAGGGAGCGCCCCACGCCGCCGCCAGTCCCAGAATGAATGTGACAAGCATTTCGCGTTTCCTCGTCTGGTGGTCCTTCAAGCCTCCTTTGTGTCCCGTCGAGCGACCCTCTGGCAAGCCCCTGCCCTATCCGCTAGAGGGAAAAGCATGACCGACCGCCTGACCATCCGCCGGCCCGACGACTGGCACCTTCACCTGCGCGACGGCGCGATGCTGGAAGGCGTGCTGCCGTGGAGCGCGCGCCAT
>CAZRNL010000437.1:0-2812 GCA_964601395.1 uncultured Silicimonas sp.
CGGTCAAGAACCGTTTTGGCCCTGCTGACGAGATCGGCGTTTTCGAGATGACGGGGGCGGGGCTGGCCGAAGTCGCCAATCCGTCCGCATTGTTCCTGTCGGACCGGGACGAGGCCGCTTCCGGATCGGCCGTGTTCGCAGGCATCGAGGGCACGCGCCCGGTGCTCTGCGAGTTCCAGGCGCTGGTCTCGCCCGCACCCGCAGGACAGGCTCGCCGCTCGGTTGTCGGCTGGGACGGGGGTCGACTGGCGATGATCCTTGCAGTTCTTGAAGCCCGGTGCGGGATTCCATTTGCAGGGCTCGACGTCTACCTGAATGTCGCGGGTGGGCTTCGGGTGACGGAACCCGCCGCGGATCTCGCTGTGGCCGCGGCGCTACTTTCAGCACGCGAAGACATTGCACTTCCCAAGGGCACTGTCGTTTTCGGGGAAATCAGCCTATCAGGTCATGTGCGGCCGGTCGGACAGACTGAAAATCGCCTGAAAGAAGCGCAAAAACTCGGCTTCACCCAGGCAATACTGTCCGAAAGCAGCAAGAGTGAGACCGTCGCGGGGATGAAGGTGCTGAAGATGCCCGATCTCGTGACGCTGGTAGGTGATATCTTCGGCGCCGGTTGAAGCGACGCAGCAAAGAGCAGAACGAGGCAGGACCATGGAAGGCTTCACCATCATCGACGGCATCGTGGCCGTGATCATCATCTTGTCGGCAGTTCTTGCCTATTCGCGGGGATTTGTGCGCGAGGCCCTTTCGATCGGAGGGTGGGTACTTGCCGCCGTAGCGGCCTACGTTTTCGCGCCCACGGCCGAACCGTTGATGAAGGAAGTGCCGGTCCTCAAGGATTTCCTCGGCAGCTCCTGCGAGTTGAGCATGATCGCCGCGTTCGCAGCGGTGTTTGCGCTGGCTCTGATCCTGGTTTCGGTCTTCACGCCGCTTTTCGCGGGCGCAGTCCAGCGTTCGGCGCTTGGCGGAATCGACCAAGGGTTCGGTTTCCTGTTCGGCGCGGCGCGCGGCGTGCTTCTGGTGGTCATCGCTTTCGTGATCTACGAGCGCGTGATCGTATCCGATCCGATTCCGATGGTCGACGACAGCCGTTCGGCCATTGTCTTCGCACAGCTTTCGGAAGTCGTCGACCAGCAGATTCCCGAAGATGCACCGGGCTGGATCGCGAGCCGGTACGATGACCTCATCGGCAAGTGTTCTTCTGTCACCGGCACCTGATCACCCGACTCCTGAAGAGACGAGTACGGGCTGAACTGCGATTCGCAGCGAATCCGTGTTTCACCGGCAGTGCCGGCTGCAACGAAATCGCCAAATCTCAAAGAAATTTATTCAAAACAAACCGTTTCCAAATGTGAGACTGCCCAAATTGGGCAGAAGCGCTGCTGCAGACTGCCTCATTTCACCCGCTCGATTGTTTGCGGGAGGGGTACAATACCCCTCGCTTCCCCAAGGATTCAGACGTCCAAACGTCTCTCAATCGCTCGATTGTCCTCAAAGCGGGATCGTTGCGCCAAACCCGCCTTCTTGCTTAACAGCGCCTTCATCACAAAGCCGCCCCGAAGCTGAACAATTGCGCCCAACTCGCGCTAAGGCCCGAGGGCATAACTGTGGCTGTAAACGGAACCGAGGGTACGCCACGGTTCCGCGTAGCGAGTGAGTGAGTTCGGCGCCGGGTCGGTTGAAAGACCCCCGGCGCCACCCTGTAAAGGGCGGTGACGGGTTTTTTGTTAACGAGTATTGCCTTGTGAAAGGTGCCACCTGTCCGGTGCAAGAAAACCGCCCTTGAAGGCCCGCTTCGAGAAGAAGCGGGCCTTCGGCTCTTTTATCTTCTGCAGGTGCACTGCAACCCCGTGACACTTTACGCTGCGCGCTATATGTAGGTCACGCCGCTGCCACACAGAGCCTGTCACGGATGCCCCACCAGACACATCTTCGCGCGCTGACCACCGACCCATACGACGACGACAAGCTCCGCGAAGAATGCGGGATTTTCGGCGTGATCGGTGTTTCCGATGCCGCGAACTTCGTCGCCCTCGGCCTTCACGCGCTTCAGCACCGCGGCCAGGAGGCGGGAGGCATCGTCACCTACGAACCTGAAACCGGGTTCAATTCGGCCCGCCGCTTCGGGCTCGTGCGCGACAACTTCACCAACCAGTCGGTGATGGATACGCTGCCGGGATCGCTGGGGATCGGGCATGTGCGCTATTCGACCGCCGGTTCCAAGGGCAACACCCAGATCCGCGACGTGCAGCCCTTCTTCGGCGAGTTCTCGATGGGCGGCGCGGCCATCGCGCATAATGGCAACATCACCAACGCCGACGCGCTCCGGCGCGAACTGATAGACCGCGGCTCTATCTTCCAGTCGTCGTCGGACAGCGAATGCATCATCCACCTGATGGCGCGCTCGCTTCAGAAGTCCGTTCCCGAGCGGATGAAGGATGCGCTGCGTCGGGTCGAGGGCGCGTTCAGCGTCGTCGCGATGACTCGCACCAAGCTGATCGGCGTCCGTGACCCTTTAGGCGTGCGTCCGCTGGTGCTCGGGCGCATCGGCTCCGAAGGTTGGGCGTTGTCCTCCGAGACATGTGCGCTAGACATCATCGGTGCGGACGTCGTGCGCGAGGTCGAGCCTGGAGAGATGGTGGTCATCGAGAATGACGCGGTCATCAGCTTCCGGCCGTTCGAGCACAAGAAGTCCCGCTTCTGCATCTTCGAACACGTCTACTTCTCGCGCCCCGACAGCACGCTGGGTGGCCGTTCGGTCTACGAGACCCGCTCGGCGATCGGGGCGGAACTGGCCAAGGAAGCGCCGGTC
>CAZRNL010000438.1:0-2810 GCA_964601395.1 uncultured Silicimonas sp.
CGGGATCTATGCAGGCGTGCCGATCCTTGACCTCGATTACCCCGAGGACAGCGAAGCGGGTGTCGACGGAAACTTCGTCGTCACCGGCGCCGGGCGGCTGATCGAGGTGCAGATGTCGGCCGAGGGGTCGACGTTCTCGCATGACGAATTGGGCAAGCTTCTTGACCTGACCGCAAAGGGGGCGGCCGAGCTTGTGGCAGCGCAGAAGGCCGCGACCGGCTGATGCGACGGCTTGACGACAGCCTTCTGATCGCGACTCACAACGCCGGCAAGTTCGAGGAGTTCACCGCGTTGCTGGCGCCCCTGGGCATTTCAACGGTGTTCGCGAAGGAACGCGGGCTTGCCGAGCCGGCTGAAACCGGATCGACGTTCGTCGAGAACGCCCGGATCAAAGCCCATGCTGCATCGGCCGCTACTGGTCTTCCCGCGCTCTCGGACGACAGCGGGATCGAGATTGATGCGTTGAACGGCGCGCCCGGCGTCCACACCGCGGACTGGGCGGAAACCCCGTCCGGGCGCGATTTCGAGATGGCGATGCACAAGGCGCATGGCATGCTTTTCGCAATAGGGGCAGCCGAACCCTGGCGGGCGCGGTTCTGCTGCACACTGGTACTTGCCTGGCCCGATGGCGAAGATGCGGTGTTCGAGGGGCGCGTCGAAGGGCAGATTGTCTGGCCGATGCGCGGGAACAATGGTCACGGCTATGATCCCATCTTTCTGCCCGACGGATACACCCAGACCTTTGGCGAGATGGACCGCTGGGCAAAGAACCGGATCAGCCACCGCGCCGTGGCACTCGAAAAACTGGTGGCGGCCCTTGGATCCTGACCGGTGGCGTGCGGCGGGCTTCGGCCTCTACATCCACTGGCCGTTCTGCCAGTCGAAGTGCCCCTATTGCGACTTCAACAGTCATGTCGCGGCTGAAATCGATGAATCCCGCTGGAAGAGTGCCTATCTTTCCGAAATCCGGCGGATCGCGACCGAAACGGACGGGCGTGTCCTGAGCACCGTGTTTTTCGGTGGCGGCACGCCCAGCCTGATGTCGCCCGACCTGGTCGCATCAATCCTGGAAGCCGTGCGCGCGGCCTGGCCCATGGCGAATGATGCGGAAATCACGCTTGAAGCGAACCCCACCTCGGTCGAGGCGGGCCGGTTCCGGGGCTTTGCCGAGGCCGGGATCAACCGCCTTTCGATGGGCGTGCAATCTCTGCGCGATGAAGGCCTGCGGCGCCTTGGCCGCCTTCATTCTGCAGCCGAGGCGCGCGCCGCATTCGACATTGCTCGTGCGTATTTCAACCGCGTCAGTTTCGATCTGATCTACGCAAGGCAGGACCAGAGCCTGGGGGACTGGCGTTCCGAACTATCCGAAGCGCTTGCGATGGCCGTCGACCACTTGTCGCTTTACCAGCTCACCATCGAAGACGGCACCGCCTTCGGTGACCGCTTCCGTCGCGGCCGGCTTCGGGGTTTGCCCGATGAAGACCTGGGGGCGGACATGTACGAGCTGACGCAGGCGTTGTGCGAAGCTGCGGGCATGCCGGCCTATGAAACGTCGAATCATGCTCGGCCCGGATCGGAGTCTCGACACAACCTGATCTACTGGCGATCGGGCGACTATGCGGGGATCGGGCCGGGCGCACATGGGCGCTTGACGCTTGGCGGCCGTCGGTATGCCGCCGAATGCCTGCGCGCGCCGGGCGCCTGGCTTCAGTCGGTGGAGTTCGCGGGGTCGGGAGAGATTGCGCGCGAGATCCTGCCAGAGGAGGAGGCGCTTGAGGAGTTCGCCCTTATGGGCCTTCGGCTGAGAGAGGGTGTTGACATGGCCGCCTTTCAGGTGAATTCGGCAATAGTAAGAAATATCAAAGAGTTAGTTGAAGTCGGGTTGCTGGAATTATTTGACGGTCGGCTGCGCGCCACACCTGCTGGAAGGCCGCTGCTGAACGCAGTGCTGCGCGAAATCTTCGCCTAGCCGCCCGGCCCCGCCGCAGAAAGCCGGCCACACAACTCGTCAAGTTCGTCGAGGCTACGATAGCGGACCGTCAGGCGCCCCTCACCCGTCACAGCATCGTGGTCGATCGACACCTTCATTCCCAGTGCCGCCGCAAGATCGGTTTCCAGAACGCGCGTATCGGCGTCTTTGGCCGGTACATGCGTTTGCCGGTGCCGTGTCGGCCCTGCCTTTGCGCGCTTCACCAAAGCCTCGGCCTCCCGCACCGAAAGGCCTTTCCGCACGATCTCGCGCGCGAGATCGGTCGGATCTTCCACGGTGACAAGGGTCCGCGCATGACCCGCGGTGAGGGTTCCCGAGCGCAACATCTCGAGGACATCGTCAGGCAAGGTCAGCAGGCGCAACAGGTTGGCGATATGGCTCCGGCTTTTGCCAAGCGCCTGGCTGAGTTTCTCCTGGGTGTGCCCGAACCGGTCCATCAGCTGCCGGTAGCCGGCGGCCTCTTCCACCGGATTCAGGTCCGCACGCTGAATGTTTTCGATGATCGCGACTTCGAGAACCTCGGTGTCGTCAAAATCGCGAACGATTACAGGAAGCTCGTGCAACTGTGCGCGCTGCGCCGCGCGCCAGCGACGTTCGCCAGCGACAATCTCCCATGTACCTGTCTGACGCGGGTTCGGACGGACGATAAGCGGCTGAATAACGCCCTTGGCCCGGATCGAATCGGCAAGCTCGGCCAAGGCTTCCTCGGTGAAGCTGCGGCGCGGCTGGTCGGGGTTTGGAACGATTTTCTCGATCGGCACGGACTGCTCTGCGGGCCTCGGCGCAGCAGCGGCGGGCGAATCAGAGGCGACATCGGCCA
>CAZRNL010000439.1:0-2794 GCA_964601395.1 uncultured Silicimonas sp.
GCGGGGATGTCGACCACCGCGAGGCCGTGAATCCCGTCCGAGAAATCGAGGTTCGGCTCGTCGGCGTGGTTCATGAACCGGCCTTCATCGGATTCGAGCACCACGTATCCTGGATTGTCCCAGTCGGGGTAGCTGTAGCGCTCCAGAAACTCGGCCACATGCGGCGGCACTTCCGAAAGCTTCGAGACAGGGATGCGGTGATCCAGAACCGGATCGCTGATCCAGACGTTCTGCCCCTGCCTGATATCATCGTGACAAAACACTCCCAATCCCTCGATCGAGGACGGGGCGAGATAGCAGCGCACAATCATCATGCGCCTGATCCTTCTGAAGGCCGGGCCGCCTGCCGGCGTGTTCCAGAATGACGTATCGAAGGTGCGCGTGGCGGGCCGCGCTTGGTGTCACATTGTCGAAGCCAAGAGGGATATCAATATCCCTTTTGAGCGGGTCACACCTCGCGCCACTGTCCCGGCGCAAGATCGCCGATCGTCCAGTCGCCGATGCGCCAGCGGACCAGGCGGAGGGTGGGGAAACCTGCTGCCGCCGTCATCCGGCGGACCTGGCGATTCCGTCCTTCGGTGATGGTGATTTCCAGCCAGCGGTCGGGAATTGTCCGGCGCGCGCGCACCGGCGGGTCGCGGTCCCAGATGCCCGGCGGGTCGATGAGACGCACCGTTGCGGGCCGGGTCGGGCCGTCCTTCAGGACAAGGCCGGTGCGAAGCGGGGCAAGATCGGCATCGGAGGGATCGCCCTCGACCTGCACGAGGTAGGTCTTTTCCGTTCGCGCCTTCGGCGACGCGATGCGGGCCTGCAACCCGCCGTCGTCGGTCAGGATCAGCAGGCCCTCGCTGTCGCGGTCCAGCCGTCCTGCGGCGTACACGCCGGGCGGCAGGCCGAAGCCCGAGAGCGTCGGGCGGGGCGTCGGGCTTTTTGCGTCGGTGAACTGGGTCAGCACGCCCATCGGCTTGTTGAAAAGGATCACACGCGGCATCGGCGCTCAGGTGCGGCGGAAGGTGACGATCAGCCCGGTGTCGTCGCCGTGGCCCTCGGGCGCTCGGTCCGGATCGGCGTAGATGCGTTCTTCTGCGACCGAGGGCGCGGTGACGAGGCCGTCGCTTTCCAGCGCCTCGAACGCCTGGTCGAAACCGGTGTCGCGCCAGACATCGGGCCGGACGGTGATGACCGCCAGGGCGCCCGGCGCCAGCACGCGGACCAGTTCGGGCAGGGCCTCGGGGCCGACGTGGCCGTGGGTGAAAGTGCCGGAACTGACAAGCCCCAGATACGCGGCGTCCGGCAGGGCGAGCGGCTCTTTCAGGTTGGCCTCGAACAGGCGTCGATAGAGGCCGAGACGGGACGCGACCGCCAGCATGTCCGGCGAGATGTCGATGCCGTCGATCACGGCGCTTTCGGGAAAGTGCCGCGCCAGCGCGCCCGTGCCGCAACCAACGTCGAGACAGGGCCAGCCTGCGCCCTGGTTGAGGTATGTTCGGGTGACGATCTGCGGAAAGCGATAGGTCGTGCCTTCCACGAAATCGGCGTCATAGGTTTCCGCCCACGCCCGATAGAGCCTGAGATTGTCTTCGGGCGTCTCCAGCGCATAGGCGCTGTCGAGGGAGGGATCGTCGGCCATGGGCGCAGTCTAGCGCGGCGGGACGACCTCGTAACCCCTTTCCTCGGGCTCGTCATCGACCATTTCGGCGGGAAAGCCCGGGGCGGTGATGTCGAGGCCCGTCGCTTCCTCCAGCCGCCGGATGATGTCGTCGGACTGGGCGCGGGCGCCATAGCGGCGTGCCCCGTCCTTGAAGATCTCGATCATGAGCGGCGAGATTTCCAGCGGCACATCGTTGTCCTCGGCGATCTTGTGGAACAGGCCGATGTCCTTCAAGACGAGGTCCATCGTGAAGTCGATGGTGCGCGAGCCATTGAGGATGACCTGGCTTTCGGTCTCGTGGACGAAGGATGTGCCGGAGGAGATCCGGATCGCCTCGTAGGTAGTGGCCAGGTCCAGCCCTGCCGCCTTCATCGTCACCATCGCCTCGCAGAGCGTCAGCAGGTTGGCGGTGGCAAGGTAGTTGGTCATCACCTTCAAGGTCGAAGCCGTGCCGATGGGGCCGGTGTGCAGGACGCGGCGGCCAAGGACGGTCAGGACGGGAAGCATCCGCTCGAAGGTTTCGCGGTCGCAGCCCGCGAGGATCGAGATATTGCCGGTGGCGGCGCGGTGGCATCCGCCCGAGACCGGGCATTCGATCGCGGACGCCCCGGTCTCGGCCACGCGGGCGGCAAGGCGGGCCATCTCGGAGGCGTCGGTGGTGGACATCTCCGCCCAGATCTTGCCGGGAGCGAGGCCCTGGAGGATGCCGTCTTCGCCCTCCATCACGGCGGCGCAGGCGGAGGGCGACGGCAGGCAAGTGATGACCAGATCGACGGCTCGGGCCATTTCGGCGGGGCTTTCGGCCCAGTGCGCGCCCTGGGCTATGAACGGCTCGGCTAGGCCACGGTCCAGGTCGCGGACCGTCAGGTCGAAGCCGTTGCGCAGGACCGAACCTGCCAGTTTGCCGCCCACGTTGCCGAGGCCGATAAAGCCGATCTTCATGTCTGTGCCTTCCCTGTTCGCGCAGAGACTGGACCAGCTTCGGCGGTCATGTTTGCCCATTTGCGGCAGGACGGCCACGCATTCGCGACGTGACCGGAAAAACGCACTCGCTGCGTTCGGTAAAATACTCGCGATCCGGGTGATTTTTACTCTTGTGCGACTCGCTTCCAGACCTCATATGCCCGCCGTAAGACGCCAACG
>CAZRNL010000440.1:0-2794 GCA_964601395.1 uncultured Silicimonas sp.
GCGTCTATGGCCGCGAGATCTTCGAGACCTGGTACAAGATGATCGCCATGCTGGAAAACGGCCTCGACATTCGCCCGGTCATAACGCACCGGATGCATGTCGACGATTACCGGCGCGGCTTCGAGACGATGAAGTCGGGACAATCCGGCAAGATCGTGCTCGACTGGACCTGAGATCGAACCCCGAGAAAGAACCTGCCCTTGTCTGACCTTCTCTTCTGGACCGTCCTCCTCGTGATCCTCTTCTTCGTCTTCCGCTGGCTTCAGAGCCGGAAGAAGTAGATTTGCAGGTTCTGTTCCGTTATGCGACCGGCTCGTGGAAAACCGCTTCGAGGCGGTTTCCATCGGGATCGTTTATGAACGCCGCGTAGTAGGAACCATGATACTCCGGACGCAGTCCGGGCGCTCCGGCATCGACGCCGCCGGCGGCCAGTCCTTCGGAATGGAAGCGGTTCACGCTCTCGCGGTCTCGCGCGCTGAAAGCCACATGGGTCCCTTTCCGCGCGTCGGCATCGTCGAGTTGGAGGCCGAAATCCTGTTCGCCTTCGATTCCGTAGGTAAGCATTGAAGCATTCTCCCAAAGGAGATTCAGACCCAGCGCGGGCATGACCCGATTGTAGAACCGTCTCGCAGTTTCGATTTCCGAAACGCCGAGTGTCACATGGTCGAATATGGAAGGCATTGATTGGCCTTTTCTCGTGGTGGATTGGTTGCGGACCGTGAATATAACCTCATGAAGCGCAGGATCCACACCTCGGACAGTCCTTGCGACGCTTTAGCGAAACTCTGCTTGCTGCCCACGTTCGTCCGGCCAGACGCCGCGCGAGCTATGCTACCCCCCCGCCTGCCACTCCATCACGCTCTCCAGCGGCCAGAGCAGCATCAGCACGTTCAGCGCCAGCCCGTCGCGGATCAGATAGCCCACGCCGACCTCGAACAGGATCGCTAGGGCGACCGTCAGCCAGACCGGCAGCACCCGCGCCATCCAGAAGCCGACGATCATCGCGAACACGTCCGCGACCGAGTTCAGCACGCTGTCGCCGTAGTAATCGAGGCTGATCGTCACCGCCCGGTAGCGCTCGATGATCGCGTCCGAGTTCTCGACGATCTCCCAGACGCATTCGATCACCGTGGCGATGGTCAGCCGCCAGCCGAACGACAACCGCCGCGCGATAAGCCAGAGCGCGGCATAGAACAGGAACCCGTGGATGATGTGGCTAGGCGTGTACCAGTCGGCGATGTGCTGGCTGTTCTCGCTCGACATCGTCTCGCCGTGCCAGAGCTTGACGTACCCGCATTCGCAGATCGGCGCGCGCCCGATCCACAAGAGCCAGAACGCCGTCAGGACGATGACGAGGCCGGTCAGGACATGGGGCGAAAGCGAACGCTGCATCGCCTGACAGAATCACGCCCGCAGGCGTCTGTCCATCGGCAGTGACGCAGCCGGACACGGACCGTAGGGCCCGTGTCCCGGACGCTACGCTCAGGAGTTCGGGCGCACCCGCGCGGCGGTCTTGTTGGCAAACGCCTCCAGCCGTTCCCGCGCAGCCGGCTGCGTGTTGACCACGCCCGCCACCACGGCTTCCGCATAGGCCGCATCCAGCCCCGACATGTTCTGAATGTGGCTGATCGCCGAGCAGATGGCGAAATTCGTCAACGGCAGGTTCGCCGCCGCGTGCCGGGCCAGTTCCATCGCCTTGTCCATGCTGGAGCCTTCGACCAGGTATTGCGCCAGCCCGATCTCGATGGCCTCCTGCCCCTGGTAGACCCGGCCCGTCAGCATCATGTCGATCATCCGCGCCTTGCCCACCAGGTCGGCAACCCGGATCGTTGCGCCGCCGCCGGTGAAGATGCCGCGCTGACCCTCGGGCAGGGCGAAATAGGTGCTCGCGTCCGCCACGCGGATATGCGCGGCAGAGGCCAGTTCCAGCCCGCCGCCCACGACCGCGCCGTGCAGCGCCGCGATGATCGGGACGCCGCCGTATTCCATCTTGTTGAACGCTTCGTGCCAGCGCAGGCACAATTGCCAGAATTCGGCCGGGCTGCGGTCTGCCTGGTGGTGCTCGACAAGGTCGAGACCGGCGCAGAAATGCTTGCCTTCGCCGCCCAGTACGATGGCGCGCGCGCCGTTGCGGTGCGCGTTCGAGAAGAGATCCACCAGCTCCTCAACGCCATCCGCGCTCAGCGCGTTGCGTTTCTCCGGCCGGTTCAGCATCACCACCCAGACACCATCGGCCTCGGCAGTGATCGCAAGGGTCTTGAACCGCGTGAAGTCGGGTGTCGTCATCGGGCTGTCCGTCCAGGTCTCATATCCAGAATTTCTCCCGCACGATGCCGGACCGGGTTTCGCCGGGCAACCCGATATCCAGCCGCGTGCCCGGATCCCAATGCGTCATCCGCACCATGCCGATGGCGACATTGGCGTTGAAATCCGGCGACCAGGCGGCACTGCTGACGCGCCCGACGGTCTTGCCGCCCGCCGTCACCGGCCACCAGCGGTCGCAGGGCGGCACCGGCCCGCCCTCGATCTCGATGGCGCGGATCTGCTTCACCGGGCCTTCCTTGGCGACCCGCAACAGAGCGTCGCGCCCGATGCAGCCGATGGCGGTTTGCGTGTTGCATAACCGGCCCAGCCCGCATTCGTGCGGCGTGTTGTCGTCGGTCATGTCGTTGCCATAGGACAGCAACCCGCCCTCGATCCGCTCGATCAGGTTCGGACAGCCCGCCCGTACATCCAGGTCGCGTCCCGCCTCGAACAGCGCGTTCCACAAGGGCATCCCGATGTCCTCGCCCTC
>CAZRNL010000441.1:0-2793 GCA_964601395.1 uncultured Silicimonas sp.
GGAACACGGTCTCGGCACGGGCGAGATCGGCACGGGTATTGATGCCCATCGTCTCGGCCTCGTCGCAGGTCACCACCTTTGCGACAAGTCCCTCGGCGCGCGCCAGCTCGACGATATCGGTAAGGTAGTGCTCGCCTGCCGCGTTGTCATTGCCGACCAGTCCTGCAAGACGCAAAAGCGTATCTGTCTGCGCCAGGACCACTCCGGAATTGCAAAGTGTGATGGCACGTTCATTCTCGGACGCCTCCTTCCACTCGACGATCCGCACGAGCTTGTCGCCATCGGTCACCATCCGCCCGTAGCGGGCCGGATCGACGGCATGAAAACCCAGAAAGACGATGTCGGCGCCCGAAGCGCGCGACGCGGCCATGGCGGCGATGGTCGCGGGCCGGATGAAGGGCGTGTCGCCGTAAAGCATCAGCGTGTCACCCCCGGCATCCGAGAGCGCCTGGGCTGCCATGGTGACGGCGTGCGCGGTTCCGAGCTGTTCGGGCTGTTCGGCTATGATGGCGGTATCGTCCAGGTTCTGAACGGCCTTGCTGACCGCGTCGCCGCCATGGCCCACGACGATCACACGCTTTCCGTCGAGATCGGATGCCGAAGCAAGCGCATGCTCGAAAAGCGGCGCACCCGCGATTTCGTGCAGGACTTTCGGCCGCTCGGACAGCATCCGGGTGCCCGCGCCCGCGGCGAGGAGGATGAGATGCGTGGCCATACTGCTCTTTCCTTTTTTGCCACAGTCTTTTAGCCGCTTGAGTAGGTCCCGCAAGGCGGGTCGGCATCAACTCTTGTTGCCGGAGATTACAGGAGCGGCGCGAATTTGCCGAGAGCAACGATATGAAGACCGTGATTTTCGATCTCGATGGAACACTTGCGGACACGAGTGGCGACCTGATCTATGCGGCGAACTCATGTTTTTCGCGGCTGGGTCATGGCGCGCTACTGGATCCCCTGGCCGACAAGCTGACCGCGTTTCACGGCGGGCGGGCTATGCTTCGGCTGGGTTTTTCACGGCTTGAGAGTGGCTTCGGAGAGAACGACATTGACCAGGCATTCCCCCACTTTCTCGAGGTCTACGGTGAGAACATCGACCGCGAGACGCGCCTTTATCCCGGAGCGGAACGAGCTGTCGAAGGGTTGCTCGCAAGTGGACTTAAGGTTGGCATCTGCACCAACAAACCCGAGGGGCTGGCCGAAACGCTGATGTCGCGGCTTGGCGTGCGGGATCTCTTCGGTTCGCTGGTGGGGGCGGACACGCTGGCGGTCCGAAAGCCCGATCCGGCACCTTTTGTCGAAGCTGTGCGGCGAACTGGGGGCGATCCCGCACGGGCGCTGCTGGTCGGAGACACCGAAACCGATGTGAAGACTGCACGGGCGGCGGGCGTTCCCGTGGTTCTGGTCAGCTTCGGGCCCGAGGGACAAGGCGTCGACCGTCTGGCCCCCGACGCCCTGTTCGACCACTACGATGGTCTGGACGAAGTTCTGAGGCGCTTCTTGGGCGACTAGGGCGCCCAAAAAGCGAGCGACCCTATCGGTCTTGGTCGCACAGCCACCTCAGGCCGCGAACCCGATCTTTCCGTGACTGCCCATGTCCGGCTTTTCTTCCGTGATATTGGACTTCGCGATCTGGTAAAGGAACGAAAGGCTGCCGTCGGTGACCCAGACTTCGGCCTCGTTCAGATCGACGCGAACCAGCGCGATATCGGGATCGTCCTCGCCCTCCTCGAACCAGGCGCTGGCGACGGCGTTCCAGATCTCGTCGAGCTTGGCGCGATCCATGTCGAGCCGCGCCCGACCGTCGATCGTGGCATAAAGCTGCGCGTCGGGCGAAGCGACGATGAAGCGGGCGAACGCTTCACCGCCTCGAAGTGCAGCCTCGACATCGGTGCCGACGGCGGTGATGAACCAGATCGCGTTTTGGGCCGGGTCGGGATAGGGCGACATGGGAACCGGCCGCGCCGGCTCGATATGAAGCATTCCAGCCTGCACGCTTTTCAGATGGTTCCAGAAATCTTCGTGATTCAGGTTGTCGGTCATGGCGGTCTCCGTTGTCTGCTTGCAGGGTCAACGGAGACCCTGTCCGCGCAGTTCCCGAAGATCGTGTCGTCAGGGCGTTTCTCGCGGCACGGGTTGGACCAGCAGATCGAACAGGGCGGAAGCGGGAAGCGCATCGAGCCCGTCGATCGCCTCCTCGATGCGACCGGCGCGGTCACTGCCCAGAAGGTCATCGGCCAAACCATGGTACTTGGCGCGGAGTTCGGCCTCGGTAGGTGGCGCATCGTATGACCAGCGGGGTTCGTGCCAATCGCTGATCAGGGTCTGGCCCGACCGCAGTGTCAGCGTGACGCGGGCCAGTCGGGTGGCGGGGAAAACCGCGTTGGCCCGATCGTTTTCGATCATGGTCACAAGCTGCGAAACACGCCGGATTTCCGGATCCGCGAGAGCTTCGTCGGCGATGTCCGCCGGGCCAAGCGCTCCGCGCACGAGCGCCACGGCAGTCGGGAAGGACGTGGAGTATTGCGCTTCTTCCGTGGTGCCGGGCGCGTTCACGGCCAGGCGGGTCGCTTCGTGGAACGTCTCGATGGAAAGGCCGGTCACATCGTGCGAGGCAAGGCCATGGCTGCGGCGAAGCGCCAGGACCGCCTCCACCGGCGCCTGCGCCCAGCGGCAGACAGGATAAGGCTTGAAATACTGCTCGAGGATCAGCCAGCGCGCGCCCAGATCGCTCCAGGCGGGGCCATCCAACGTGATGGCTGGCGCTCCGGTAAAGCCGTCGCGGGCGAGGTGGGCGGC
>CAZRNL010000442.1:0-2790 GCA_964601395.1 uncultured Silicimonas sp.
GCGATGAACATGCCCACGAACGGCGACCAGCTGATCCACCAGGCCCAGTAGAACGTCGTCCAGCCGTGCATGTAACCGGTATCTTCCCGACCGATCGGGTTCGAAAGGCCCACGAGGTTCTGGCCATAAGCGCCGATGCCGCTGATGAAATCGCCGAGGATACTGCCGGCCCCTGCGGCAAGAAAGACGAACAGCAGCAACAGCGCTGCGATGATCATGTTGATTTCGCTCAACACCTTCACCCCGCCGTCAAGCCCGCGCAGGACCGAAACCAGAGCGACCGCCGTGATCGCGGTGATCAGGATGACCTGAACCGTGGTGTTGTTCGGAATCCCGTAGATATGCTCCAGGCCCGCATTTGCCTGCTGCGCGCCAAAGCCCAACGACGTTGCAAGACCGAACAGCGTCGCGAACACCGCCGTGGTGTCGATGACATGGCCGACCCAACCCCAGACCCTCTCACCGAAGATCGGGTAGAATGCCGAACGGATCGTCAGCGGGAGACCCTTGTTGAAGGAAAACAGCGCCAGCGCCAAAGCCACGACCGCATAGATCGCCCAGGGGTGCAGACCCCAGTGGTAGATCGTCGCCGCCAGCCCCATGCGCCGCGCCGCATCGACGTTCTCCGCGATGATGGTGCCGTCCTCGGCGATGGGCGAGGGAACGCCAAGGGGCTCGGATATGGCCATGTGATAGACCGGCTCCAGCACGCCGAAGAACATCAGTCCGATGCCCATGCCCGCCGCGAACAGCATCGCGAACCAGCCGGTGTAGCTATAATCCGGAACGGCGCCCTTGCCGCCCAGCCGCACGCTGCCCCAGGGGCTGACAATCAGGAAAAGACAGAACAGGACGAAAAGGTTCGCCGCGCCCAGGAAGAACTAGTCGAAGGTGCTGGTCAGCGCCGGTCGAAGCCATCCGAAGAACGTCTCCGCCTGCTCGGGCAAGGCGAGTGCATAGAATACGAAAGCCACGATCGAGATGCTGGAGATCATGAAAACCGGGTTGTGGATGTCGAACCCGAAAGGACCCAGCTGCCCTTCGACATTGTCTTGCCCTATCTCGTATTCCGTCAGGATGAGGCTTGAGGAATCTTCCGGCTCGGGAATTCCCTGATTGCTGGTCTGATCGGCCATTTTGGCCTCCTTCTTGGGTAAGTTTTATTTCTTGAATAAGAGCTTCAGCCACGCACAAGAAATACCGAGGCATCGGAATGCGCCGCGATCTTGCCGCCGTTCGAAGGCCATAGGTAGTCGCCGATACCCGGCTTGTGGGTGCCCATTACCACCAGATCCGCACCGGTCTGCTTTACGGCCTTGATAAGCGCGTCATCCACGTCCGTCGCCGGATCGTGCGCGATCATCACGTGATGGCTGGACTTGTGGCCATGTGCCTCTGATTGCCCCAAAGCGAAGGCTTTCAGCTTTTCCTCATATTCTGCGGGCGTATGCCCAAGCTTGCCCGGCGTTTCGGTCGTCACGCCGACATAGCTCACCTCGGCATTCTGTAGCCGAGCCAGATCGGCAGCGCATTGCAACGCCCGCCCAAGGCTTTCCAGATGGGCCAGATCCACCGGCACCATGATCTTGTTGAACTCGTGTCCCCTCCATTTTGTTGTCCTGCTTTCACCGACGAACGCCGGATGATGCAGGTCACTCATTTTGTTTGGTGGGATCATCCTAGCCCAAATGACCAAATTCTTCAAATCTGCCCCCCGGTGCCGTTGAGGCGCAGACATACAACGCACGAAAAGGGCGTTTTCGCGACGTTATGCGCCCCTGTCAGGGGCAGTGTCAGGGGTGCGATACGCGTCGCCTCAAACGCTGACGGAAATTACATGTTTCTGACTGGACCACAGTGACGGGCTGCGACAAACCGGCGGTCAGGCCGCACCGACGCGATACCGACGTAATACCGACGTGATACCGACGTGATACCGACGTCATGCCCACTGGCTTTTCCGGCCTCCGGTTCGATCATGGAAGTGCCGTCTGGCGGCACATGCACACACAGCGTCAGGCGGCTTCGCTGGGCCTGATCTCGTCCAGCGCGGCCAGAACCAGCTCCACGCCCGCGCCATTTCGCGTCGCCCCTTCCGACAGCATCCGCCGCCACGAACGCGCCCCGGGGCGACCGGCGAAAAGCCCCATCATGTGCCGCGTGATCGCGTGGAGCCGTCCGCCCTCAGCCAGGTGCGCCTCAATATACGGGATCGTCGCCAGAACCACATCCCGGGGGTCATCAAACGGTGCCGTTTTTCCGAAGATGCGCGTGTCCGCGTCGCCAAGGATGTCCCAAGGCGTATGGTAGACTGCGCGCCCAACCATCACTCCGTCAAGGCCTTGGGATAGAAAGTTCTCCGCCTGATCAATGCTTTCTATGCCGCCATTGATCGAGATATGCAGGTCGGGAAAGGCCGCTTTCATGGCCAGAACAAGATCGTAGTCCAGAGGCGGGATACAGCGGTTCTCCTTCGGGCTGAGGCCCTGAAGCCAGGCCTTCCGCGCATGGATCGCAACCCGCGCAACCCCCGCCGCCCGGATCCGGGACAGGAGATCCGGCAGCACGTCACGCGGCTCCTGCTCATCGACCCCGATCCGGCATTTGACCGTGACCGGCACGTCGACGGCCGCAATCATTGCAGCGCAGCACTCGGCCACGAGCTCCGGCGATTTCATCAGAATCGCGCCGAACGTGCCCGACTGAACCCGGTCCGACGGGCAGCCGACGTTGAGGTTGATCTCGTCATAGCCCTCGCCCACGCCCATCCTCGCCGCCTCTGCCAGCTCC
>CAZRNL010000443.1:0-2788 GCA_964601395.1 uncultured Silicimonas sp.
GCGGCAAGGCGCTTGTCAACGCCTACTACAACACCGCCGAGGATCTGGGCATCGCCATAGCCTACGACGCCGAGGTGACCCACGTTCACATCGAGAACGGCACGTTCCAGGCACTCGACGTGACGATGGACGGCGCGTCGCATCGCATCGAGGGCAAGGCCCTTGTCGTCGCCTCGGGCGGCTTTCAGGCCAACATCGACTGGCTGGCCGACGCATGGGGGCCTGCCGCCCGCAATTTCCTGATCCGCGGCACGCCCTACAACAAGGGCCGCGTCCTGCGCGACATGCTCAACCAGGGCGCCGACAGCGTCGGCGATCCGACCCAGTGCCATGCCGTCGCCATCGACGGTCGTTCGCCGAAGTTCGACGGAGGCATCGTCACGCGCCTCGACTGCGTGCCCTTTTCGGTCGTGGTGAACCAGAATGGCGACCGGTTCTACGACGAAGGCGAAGACGTCTGGCCCAAGCGCTATGCCATCTGGGGAAGACTGGTCGCGGCGCAGCCCGACCAGGTCGCCTATGCCATCATCGACTCCAAATCGATCCGTGACTTCATGCCGTCTGTATACCCGCCGGAAGAAGCCGACACGATCGAAGGCCTTGGACAGAAACTCGGCCTCAACTCGACCAAGCTCCGCCAGACCGTCGACGCCTTCAACGCCGCCTGCCGGCCCGGCACCTTCAAGGGCGGCGAACTCGACGCTCTCGCGACCGAGGGTCTCGACCCACCAAAGACCAACTGGGCGCGCCCCATCACCGACCCGCCGTTCTACGGCTATTCGTTGCGTCAGGGCGTGACATTCACCTACCTCGGCCTCAAGGTGGACCAGACCGCGCGCGTCTCGGTGGCGGGCCAGAGGCTGGAAAACGTCTGGGCCGCGGGCGAGATCATGGCCGGATCGATCCTCGGCGAAGGCTACCTCGCCGGCTTCGGCATGACCATCGGCACCGTATTCGGACGCATCGCGGGACAGGAGGCCGCTGCCCATGTCGCTTGATACGATATCATCTCCCACCTTGGATGCGCTGGCCGAAGCCCGCCGACAGTCCGAGATCTGCAACGCCTGCCGCTACTGCGAAGGCTACTGCGACGTCTTTCCGGCGATGTTCGCGGAGCGTGTCTTCTCGGACGGCGACATCACCCACCTCGCGCACCTCTGCCACAACTGCCGGGGCTGCTACTACGCCTGCCAATACACCGAGCCGCACGAGTTTGCCCTGAACCTGCCGAAGGCGCTTGCCGAAGTCCGGGCCGAGGACTGGGAACGCTTCGCCTGGCCCGCCGGCGTCGCGCCGGTTTTCCAACGCCACGGCGTCGCCATGGCCGCCGCCGTGATCGTCGGCGTCGTCCTGATGATGATTGCGGCAGCGGCAATCCCCGGAGATGGGACCGGCTTCTATGCCGTCCTGCCCCATGCCGCGATGGTGGCGATCTTTGCGCCCGCCTTCCTGCTGCCGCTCGTCTCCGTCGCCGTTTCGCTCCGGCGCTACTGGTCCGCCGTCGAGGGCCAACCCGTTCGCTGGGCGCACCTGAAACACGCCGCGGGCAGCAGCGCGCGCCTCAAGAACCTGTCCGGCGGACAGGGCCAGGGATGCAACTTCGAAAAGGGCAACCGCTACAGCCAGGCCCGCCGGCACGCGCACCAGGCAACCATGTGGGGCTTTCTTCTCTGTTTCGCATCAACGTCTTCCGCGACGATCCTGCACTACGTTTTCGGAATCGAAGCGCCCTATGGCCTCTTCAGCCTGCCGAAACTTCTCGGTCTTCCGGGCGGCCTTCTCCTGACCGTCGGCGCCTTCGGTCTTGCCGTCCTGAAAACGAAGGCCGACGCCGAGCTCGGCGCACCGACCCGCTGGGGCGGCGAGATGGCCTTTGTCCTGCTTCTCGGTTTGACCGGCCTGACCGGCCTCCTGCTCTACGCAGCCACCGGCACCGCCCTCATGCCCGCGCTTCTGGCGCTGCACCTCGGCGCGGTCCTGGCCTTTTTCCTGACGCTGCCCTTCTCCAAGATGGTCCACGGCTTCTACAGGTTCGCGGCGCTCGTCCGCGACGCGCAAAAACGATGACGACGCTCCTGCTTCTCCCCGGCGACGGGATCGGCCCCGAGATCGTCGCCGCAACCTGCGGCGTCCTCGAGCGTGCCGATCAGGTGTTCGGCCTCGGACTGCGTCTCGAAGAGGCCGAGATCGGGTTCCCCGCGCTTATCCGCCACGGCACCACGATCCCCGGCGCGGTCATCGACGCCGCTCTCAAGACCGAAGGCCTCGTGCTTGGCCCGGTCTCGCATAACGCCTATCCACCGATCACCGAAGGCGGCCACAATCCGTCCGGCGTGATACGCAAGAAACTGGACCTCTTCGCCAATATCCGCCCCGCAGCCACCCGCGCCCTGCTGCCGTCGCCGGTCGGGAAGAAATTCGACCTTGTCGTGGTGCGCGAGAACACCGAAGGCTTCTACGCCGACCGCAACATGGCCTCGGGACCGGGCGAGTTCATGCCCGACGACGACATGGCGCTCTCGCTTCGCAAGATCACCCGCGGCGCATCCGCGCGCATCGCCGAGGCCGCCTTCGCGCTGGCCGCCACGCGCGATGCCAGACACGTCACAGCCGTCCACAAGGCCAATGTCCTGCGGCTCTCGGACGGGCTGTTTCTGGAGGAATGCCGCCGCGTCGCCGCGCTCCATCCCGATATCGAGTACGACGAAGTGCTTGTCGACGCGATGGCGGCCCACCTTGTCCGAGCGCCCGACTGGTACGACGTGATCGTGACCACCAACATGTATGG
>CAZRNL010000444.1:0-1445 GCA_964601395.1 uncultured Silicimonas sp.
GATGATCTGCCCGAATCGCTGTTCGAGCAAATCTGCGACCGTATTGAAGATTCGGTGCTGCATCTAGGGCGTTCCCGTTCCGCCCAGTACGGACGTGCCCGCTGCAAAGTAAGCAAGAGACCGCCAATGACACCGGTGCGAGGGAGCGACGAACGCACTCTCGTTCTGTGGTTGATTTCCGATCTCGCTGCTCTGGACGAGTATGGCCAACCGACGCTGAGTCCTCAGCTACACTCTCTTGCCCGGGGCTTACCGAAAGGTGATTTCAAACCTGATGCCAGTTTCACCGATACGCGCCGCTACAGCCCCTACAACGGCTACCGCCGTGCCCACGATCTGGAGCGCCAAGTGATCCGACAAGGCAGCGTATTGACATTCGTTAACCTGGATCCGCCGCTGTCTGCTGGTCACCTCGATATATTGGCTGCGGGGATCGGAACCTGTCGTGAAGCGGGACTCGGTGCCGTACAGGTCAACCCGAAGTTGCTCCAGCAGGAAAAGCCGGATTGGCCCACCCCGGTTTCTGTCGATGCCGTCTCCGAGATTCCGCCTCCAGAGCACCCATTGGTGGCTTGGTTGGAGAATCAGAGGTCGGTTACAGGGCAAGGCGAAGCCGATTCAACGAAAGGTGATCGCGAGCAACTGGAGGCCCTATATCACGCCGCGCGCCGATATAGAGGTGATCCGCCTGGCACCCTGGTCGGCCCGGGCAACAGCCAATGGGGACGTGTGGTTCAGACCGCCCGCGACTATCGTAATGCTCAACCTGGAGATCTGTCGGAGCGCCTGTTCAATGCCCGCGACGGCATTTGCCGAGATAAACACAACGAGAATTGGGGGGTAACAACACAACGTCGCGCCGAAGCCGAACCGACTACTTTCCGGGATTGGCTAAAGGCGCAAATCGACGAAGCCAGAGACCCATTGGCCCGGCTCGACGCTTTGGCCCGGCTCGCGAAGGACTATATCCGCAGGGAGGTTCGCTCATGACCCCGGATTGCCCCGTCCTTTACTTAGCGCGCTTGGTCCTGGAAACCACCACGCCCTTGTCCATTAGCAGCGGCAACCGCGAGGGGGCTTTTGACACCCTGCTGGTGCGCGACGCGAACGGTCTGCCGGCGATACCCGGCAGCAGTCTGGCCGGGATTCTGCGTTCGCTCTTCCGGGACGCGCCCGGCGTGCCGGACTGCGAGACAGTTTTTGGTTACGCCGACGGCAACGAAGGTTTGCCGTCACGGCTGCATGTCTCCTGGGGCGCCATCCACGACGATCAGGACCGGCCTGTGGAAGGCCTGTTGCTCGGCGAGAGCGCCGAACGCCTCACGGACGACCTCTTGTTGGCCTCGGTCACCGGTGTTTCGCCGCTTACCCGCGACCACATCCGAATCCACCACCGTGGTGCTGGCGACGACAAGGGCAAGTTCGATCGGACCGCCTTGCACAGC
>CAZRNL010000444.1:1455-2787 GCA_964601395.1 uncultured Silicimonas sp.
TTACTTTCTGGTCAAAAGGCGACGATTGCAGCGAGGCCGCGCGAGACCGGGACGTGTGGCGGGCGTTGCTGTCGCTCTTTGCCCACCCCGGCTTCCGGCTCGGCGGGCACACTCGCCGCGGTCTGGGTGCCGTCAAGGTTGTGCGCGTGCACGAGGCGCGCTTTGACCTCAGCAATGCCGAAAACTACCGCCGCTACTGTGCGTTATCGAGCGGACTGGGAGAGACGGCAGGATTGGAGGAGGTCGAAACCGCCCCACAAGTTCGTGGGTGGCTCGATTGCACGCTGGAATTACAGCCGGAGGAGGGTTGGCGCTTTGGTCAGGGCGATGTTCCCCTGCTTCGGCAGGGCAAGGAGGCTGATCTATTGCCGGTCGCCGAGCCGCGTGTCTACTGGAATGGCAACCGCGGTGAGCTTGGCCCCGCGCGGGTGCTCATCCCGGCCAGTGGAATCAAGGGACCGCTTGCCCATCGAGTTGCGTTTCACTACGACTGCCTGACCGATAACTGGGCTACGGTGGAGCGCTGCAAACTGGACCTGAGTCCCGGTGAGGCGGCACCAGTAAACCCTGCCGTTATCGCCCTGTTCGGTTATGCGAAAAGCAAGGACGCCAAGCCGGATGACCAGGCCGTAGCGCATGAGCCAGACCAGTCAGGCCAGAACGATTTGCCGGCCGGGCAAGGCCGTGGCCGGGCTGGCTTGCTCTATCTCGACGACGCCTATATCGACAAAGGACTGGATCCCCACAATGAAGTGCATCGTCAATGGCACAACGGTATTGACCGTTTCACCGGCGGCGTGCGCAAGCATGTTCTCTATGGCGAGGAGTTGGTGTGGCGCAACACGCTGAAGCTCAAATTGCGCATCGACTCGCGCGCCAGCACCTTGGACGACAATTGCCGCCACGCTCTGCGTCTTGCCCTTGAGGACATCTGCGAAGGCCGCCTCGCGATCGGTGGGGGCAGCGGCAAGGGGCACGGCTACTGCCGCGGCACCTTGCGGTGGTCGGACGATGGCCGGTGGATCGGAGGTGAGCAATGATTAAGGTTGTCGATGCCTATGAAGCTATTCGTAGGGATCTGGACCGGGAGGATAGTGAAAATGCGGCTTTCCGCCGAAAGAAGCTAGGCCTTTACCGGATGGAAGAAACGCGCTTTTCGATCTCGGGTCGGACCGTCTTGCAGGTTGAGGAGGCAGAGGCTGCACTCAAGGACTTTCCGGCTGCTCAGGGCTGGATCTGCCGCCAGTCGAACTTGAAAGTATTCCATCCCGGCGAGGCGATGCCCGACCCGAACCAGGGGGGGAAGATTCTCTCGGCGGAACTGGTCTCTAA
>CAZRNL010000445.1:0-236 GCA_964601395.1 uncultured Silicimonas sp.
CGCAAACGCCTGTTCGTCCTCGCGCTTGACCATCACCTGCGTCTCGGTCGGCACCGCCGCGCGGCAGAGCGCTACGGCATCCTCGAACCAGAGCGTAGGCGCGCCCGGGTCGAGCACCATCGAAAGCCGCGCGACCGAGCGCTGGGAATGCGGCGTCGCAAGCTGCCCACGCTCGCGGCGGGCATGCTCGCTGAGTTCGAGCGAACAGGGGCAGGTCGAGGAATAGACGTAGTCGA
>CAZRNL010000445.1:246-2779 GCA_964601395.1 uncultured Silicimonas sp.
TGCAGGACGCGCGTGCGGACCCCGCCCCGATCCACGACTTCCAAGGCGATGTCGTAATACTGCCAGCCCGAGAGGCCGGAGCGCAGGCTTGTGACCTTCATCGGGAAGGAAAAGCGCATCTGGATGCGGGCGTCGAAGCTTTCGAGATCGGTCTTGTAGTCGTCGAGCGCCGCCTCGATCACCTCGAACGAGAAGGTGCTTTCGGAATGGGCATAGAACGACCGCATGATGCGGCTCATGTTGATGCCCTTCTTGTCGGCTTCGAGGCTGACGGTGCCGGTCACGGAGGAATCGAGCGTCCGCTCGCCGCCGGTTTTCGTGCGGAACCGGACCGGCAGCCGGAAGTTGGAGATCCCGACGTGCTGGATACGTCGATGTGCGCCCTTGATCAGCGATTCAGGTCCGTTCTGAAGGTCGGGCATTGTGCGCTTGTAGGCGTCGTCGGCCCTGAAGTCCGTTGGATAGTCGCGCGATAGCACAGGATAGTCGGAAACCTTGCCCGGCAGTAACCCATGCAGAGCCGGATCCAGCGTCTCGACTTCGGTGTGCTCCGCAGTCGAGGCCCAGCCCCGCAACAGCTTCAGCATCTGGGCGGCCTCTTCGCGCGTGATCTCACGCTCAAAATCTGGGCTGTGAATATTCATGTTGGTCTCCGCTACTCCAAGGGACATCACGTGGAAGTCCCGGCGACACAAATCCAGTTTGTTGTCCCATGTTCTACGTCTAGGTCGGTTTATCGGATCAGCCGTAACGCTGAACGAACCGGCGCAGGATGACCTCGGGGACGGTGATCTCGGCGGCAAGGCAAATGTCCGTAAGCCGGGCAGCCTCATCCGGTTGGAAGTAACCGCGATGCCGATATATTCGGATTCGATCGGCGAAAACAGAGCCGTCCGCCTCGGGATGAAACTGGGTGGCGTAGACGTTCCGTCCATGGCGGATCATCTGGAACGGACAGGGATCGGACGCCATCAGGTGAACCGCCCCGGGCGGCAGGGCCTGAACCGCCTCCTTGTGCCCGACCAGAGTATCGAAAGCATCCGGCAGGTCCGCCAGGAGCGGATCCGCCCGTCCTTCGTCCGTCAGACGGCAGGCTACAGGACCGACCGGCTCGCCATAGCGCGCCTTGGACACGTCGCCGCCAAGATGATGAGCCAGCAACCCGATGCCGTAGCAGCACCCGAGATAGGGCATGTCGTTCCGGGTGATTTCGGGCAGAAGTCCCAGCAGTTCAGCTTCGGCCCGCGCCTCGACCGGGTCCTTGGTTGCCGGGTCGTCGCTTATGCAACCCGGCCCGCCGCCGACGATCACGCCGGCATAGTCGCCCAGCGAGAAACCCGGCGGCAAAGGCCCCTGATCCAGCCGCACCCGGTGCACCTGCTCTTCCGCCAGACGACCCTTTTTCAGGAAGGCGATAAATTCGCCATCCGACGCTTCGTCTTCGGGGCGAAGCTGAAGGATCAGTAGGGGCTTCATGCCGCCGCCTCTTTCGGGCCGAAAGCTTTCTCCATCACCGCGTTCGACAGAATCACGCCATTGCGCTCGACGCTCTGGCGGCGCACGACCTGCCAGCCCTGACGCAGAAAGAACGGCTCGGCCAAATGGCTCGCCTCGGTCTCGAGACGCTCAAGCCCGGCCGCCCGCGCGCGGCCCTCCAGAACCGCATAGAGAAGCCACGCAACGCCGGTTCCCATGACATCGGGCGAGACAAAGGCAAGATCCAGATAACCCCGCGCGGGGTTCAGCGACATGAAGCCAACCGGCATTCCGTCCCTCTCCGCGACGACCGTTTCCGCCTCGGCCAGCCGCGCCTCCCAGGCGCGGCTGGCGGGCGGTCGCGGGGACCACGCGGCGCATTCTTCAGGCGAATAGCGCCTGGCCGCACCTTCATGCACTGCCCGGTAAAATACTTCGCCAAGGACAATCGCGTCGCCCTCGGCATAGGACCGCACGGTAAGCTCCATCAGGCCGTCTCCAACGCCGCCCGGATATCTTCGATCAGGTCGTCCGAATCTTCGAGCCCTACCGACAGCCTGACAAGCCCTGGCGTGATCCCCAGAACCGCCCGCTGGTCGTCGGTTAGCCGCTGGTGAGTGGTCGTCGTCGGATGGGTGACGATAGACTTCGCATCACCGAGGTTGTTCGAGATCGTCACGATCTCAAGCGCGTTCAGGAACCGGAAGGCAGCCGCCTGCCCGTCCTTCAGCTCGAACGATACGACCGTGCCGCCTTTCTCGAGCTGGCTCATGGCGATGTCGTGCTGCGGATGGCTTTTGAGGCCGGGATAGATCACGCGCCCGAGTTTCGGGTGCCCCTCCAGCGCCTCGGCAATCGCCAGCGCCCCGTCGGCCTGTGCGCGAACGCGAAGGTCCATCGTCTCGAGCCCTTTCAGCAGCAGCCACGCCGTGAACGGCGACATCGCGCCCCCTGTGTGCTTGAGGTACGGCTCCAGGGTCTTCCGGATGTATTCGCGGGTTCCAAGAACGACGCCCCCGAGCACGCGCCCCTGGCCGTCGATGTGCTTGGTCGCGGA
>CAZRNL010000446.1:0-2766 GCA_964601395.1 uncultured Silicimonas sp.
GCGCAGCGCTACGGCGACCGCTTCGCGCGGTATCGCTCTGACGTGCCTTATGTGCGGGTTTCGCAAATTCCCGGACAGTGATTACGGTAAATCCCGGACACGGATTTCAGTAAATCCCGGACAGCGATTTCGCTAATTCCCGGACAGTTCCGGGGCGGGCGTAACGGTTGGTCATTGGCTGCTGTGTCGCGGCACTCTGTCGATCTTGGAAGGGATCGGGGGGAGCATGCCACGACGCAAGCAAGCGAGGCGAATGGCCGTGCAGGACATACGAACGATATTACGGCTGACGCATGAGCAGGATCTTTCTGTGCGAGAGATCGGGGCTCGCCTGAAGCTGAGCAAGACGACGGTGGCGACCTACCTTTTGCGGGCGCGCGAAGCGGGGCTCGACCGTTGGCCGCTGCCGCCAGGGCGAGACGATGACGCGACGCTGGAGGCGGCGCTGTTCCAGCGGGTTGGCCGCCCGCCTCAGGATCTTCAGGAGCCGGACTGGGCCAAGGTCGCCACTGAGTTGAAGCGCAAGGGGGTCACCCTGGTGCTTCTGTGGCAGGAATACCGGGCGGCGCATCCCGAGGGCTACGGCTACACCTGGTTCTGTGAGCAATTCCGGGCTTTCGAGAACCGCACCAGCCCGAGTTTCCGCAACCGGCACGAGGCGGGGGCGGTCATGCAGACCGATTATGCTGGCCACACAATCCAGATCACCAACCCAGGCACCGGCGCGGTGCATCAGGCGCAGATCTTCGTCGCGGTGCTGGGGGCGTCCAGCTATACCTTCGCTTGGGCCAGCCTGACCCAGACGCTGCCCGACTGGATCGAGGCGCAGGTCAGGGCGTTGAAGTTCTTTGGCGGGGTGCCCAAGGCCATCGTCTGCGATAACCTCAAGGCGGCGGTCGCCAAGCCGCTGTGGTTCGAACCCTCGATCACCAAGACCTTCGCCGACATGGCGGCGCATTACGACACGACCGTGCTGCCGACCCGCCCGCGCAAGCCCCGCGACAAGGGCAAGGTCGAGGGCGCGGTGCTGATCGTCGAACGCTGGATCCTGGCCCGGTTGCGCAACATGCAGTTCTTCTCGGTCGAGGCGTTGAACGCGGCGATCGCCGAGCTTCTCAGCGATCTGAATGCCCGCCCGATGCGCCGGATCGGCCGCTCGCGCCACGACCTGTTCGAAGAGATCGAGCGGCCCGCCCTGCAGGCGCTGCCCCCGGAACCCTTTGAATATGCCGAATGGAAGCAGGCCAAGGTCCATCCCGATTACCACATCGACGTGCTGCACAGCTTCTATTCCGTGCCACATCGCCTGATCGGCAAGAAGGTCGATGTTCGGCTGACGCACCGGATGGTCGAGATCTTCCACAACCATGACCGCGTGGCCGTTCACACCCGACGCGGCACGCGCGGTGGCCATTCCACGGTCAAGGAACACATGCCCAAGGCGCATCAGCGTCATGGCGGGATGACGCCAGAATATCTGATCACCCGGGCCGGGCGTGTGGGTTATCACGTCGCCGTCCTGGTCGAGAGGCTGATGCGCGACAGGCCCCACCCCGAGCAGGGTTACCGCTCTGCCCTGGGGGTGCTGAGCCTCGAGCGCAGATTCGGTCGCGACCGGCTCGAGGCGGCTTGTGACCGGGCGCTCACGCACAACACCGTCAGTTACGCCTCGGTGCAATCGATCCTCGTTACCGGCCTCGACAAGGCCGCAGCCGCCCCGGACCCCATCCTGCCAACCCCGCGCCACGACAACATTCGCGGCCCGGCGTATTACCAATAACCCCAAGGAAAGAAGGATAATGTTGACACATCCCACCCTCGACCAGATGGCCAGCCTCGGCCTGAACGGCATGGCCGCCGCCTGGCGCGCGCTCGCCGATCAGGACCCCGGCGAAGCCCTGAACCGCAATGAATGGCTCGGCCTCATGCTCGACCGTGAGGCCGCATGGCGCGCCGACAAACGCTTCGCCAACAGGCTTAGAAACGCAAAGATGCGCTTCCCCAACGCCTGCATCGAAGACGTCAATTTCGCGGCCCCCCGCGGTCTGGATCGGCGCCAGATCCTGTCGCTCGCCCAAGGCGGATGGCTCAAGGCTCATGAACAGATCATCCTCACGGGGCAGACCGGCACCGGAAAGACCTGGCTGGCCTGCGCCTTTGCCCATCAGGCCGCACGCATGGACCAATCTGTCGCCTATGCCCGTATGCCACGCCTCTTCGAGGAAATGGCCACCGCCCGCCTCGATGGCCGGTTTCCACGACTGATCGACAAACTCGCCAGGGTTCAACTCCTCGTCCTCGACGACTGGGGCACCCATAGCCTGACCGACCAGCAGCGCCTAGACCTGCTCGAACTCTTCGAGGAACGCTATCAGCGCCGTTCCACCATCATCACCGCCCAGCTGCCCGTCTCGGGCTGGCATCAGATGATCGGTGAACCCACCATCGCGGACGCCATCCTCGACCGCATCATCCACAATGCCCATCGCATCGAACTGAAGGGAGACAGCATGCGCCGAAAAAGCAAAAACCCCGGATTGACCCAGACCGAAAACCCCGAAATCATCACCATGGACCAATGACAGCAGCGCAAAGACCAGCCGTCGCCCGAGTGTCCGGGATTTACTGAAACGGCTGTCCGGGAATTAGTGAAATCGCTGTCCGGTATTTCCGAAATCCGCAACCAGACCTCGTTTTCGGTTATGCCCGGTAAGTTGAGGTTGTCTGGCTTCACGATCAACGTGGACGGCGCTCCGTTCAGGGGTA
>CAZRNL010000447.1:0-2072 GCA_964601395.1 uncultured Silicimonas sp.
GTCCAAGATCGCCATGGCGATGGGTGGTCGGGTTGCGGAGGAGTTGGTTTTCGGACCCGAGAACGTCACTTCGGGTGCGTCCTCGGATATCCAGCAGGTCAGCCGGATCGCACGGGCAATGGTGACTCAGTTCGGCTATGCAGAAGAGCTGGGCTATGTCGACTACGCCAACGAACAGCAGTCCTTTCTTGGGCCTTACGGCGGTGGAACGAACCATTCCGCGGCGACGCAGAAGATTATCGACGACAAGGTCAAAGAGATCATCGACGAAGGTTATCAGACTGCCAAGCGCGTGCTGACCGAGAAGAAAGATGATCTGGAGCGGCTGGCGCAAGGGCTTCTGGAGTATGAAACCCTGACTGGGGACGAGATTACTCGTGTCATCGCCGGCGAGCCATTGAAGCGCGGCGACGATGACGACAAGCCGGCCAGTACGGGCGGCACGGCAAGCGTCACGGCTATCCCGAAGACCAAGCCGCGCAAGAAGGGTGGCGACGGTGGGATCGAACCCGAACCGGAACCCACGGCCTGATCCTAGATATTCCAATGCCCCGCCAAGCGCGGGGCATTGTTTTTTGTGCGCCGCCTCTGTTCAATAGCGGGAACCGGGGGGGCGCGGATGACCTTATCGAACATTGCCGATATCGCCGACCTTATCGCTGCCGCCGCGATCATTCTGTCGCTGATCTTCGTCGGCTACGAATTGCACCTGACGCGCAAGCAATCCGAACTGTCGAACTGGCGCGAGGTGTTGCAGTCGCTGACCGACTACAAGTCTGCGACGAACGATATGAACTTCGCCGAGTTCCTGGTGCGGGCGCATCACGACTATGACGCGTTGAGCGAAGGGGAGAAGATGAGCTTCGGTCTCTACCTGGAGCAGGGCGTGCATATTTTCGGAAACTTCGTGAAGCACAACGACTCGCTGCCGCGAAAGCTGGTCGGGCTGGAGCAAGCGCTTACCAACATGTTCGCCGAGATGCTGACAACGCCGGGAGGGGCCGCCTGGTGGGCCGAGGCGCGCACGCGGGGACGTTTCATGCCGGACACCTACCGGGTCGTCGACGATTTCCTTGCGCGCCGGGCGGTGAATGATGGCAAGCCGGTCCTTGTGTAATGCGTCGGGAGAGGGCTTGCGAAACGTGACCGCTCTGTCAGGGCCCACGCCATGCCCGCACTGATCCCCACTGACTGCCACGGGAAGATCACCTGGCTGGGACGCGTCCCGCACCGTGATACGCAGGTGATCGAGACAGTTGGACTGGACGAGATGCGGCTGACGTTCGCGGGGCTGGCCGGCGAATTCCATGCGGGCGAGACACGCCCGTCCTGTTCGCGGGTGACCGCACAGCACATCAAGGGCACAGAGATACGGAATGTGCGGCAAGTGTCCATCGTTTCGGCTGAGGAGATGGAAGAAATCGCCGCGAAGATTGGGATCGAGGCGCTGGACCCGGCCTGGCTGGGCGCGTCGGTGGTGATCAAGGGGATACCCGATTTCAGCCATGTGCCGCCGTCGTCGCGGTTGCAGGGGCCGGATGGCGCGACGGTGACGGTAGACATGCAGAACCGGCCCTGCCATCTGGCCGCCATGACCATCGAGGCCAAGCGTCCCGGACATGGCAAAGCCTTTCGCACAGCGGCCGCAGGACTGCGAGGAGTCACCGCTTGGGTCGAGCGCGAAGGCTGCTTTCGTGTCGGTGATCGCCTGCGTCTCCACATCCCTGACCAGCGGGCTTGGCATCCGGACTGAATGAAAAAGGACATTCGACGCAAGCGACGTCAGAAATGTCGAAAAAATGCCTTCTGTCGTCTGGACCTGCGTGTATGGCGAAGGCGAGGACGGCATCCCGCCGCACACCGACAGGAAACTGAAATGACCGTGAAATCCGACATTGAAATCGCCCGCGCCGCGAAGAAGAAGCCAATCCTCGAGGTGGGCGCGAAACTTGGTATCGGATCCGAACACTTGTTGCCTTACGGCCACGACAAGGCGAAGGTCAGCCAGGACTTCATCAACTCGGTCAAGAACCGCGAGAACGGCAAGCTGATCCTCGTGACGGCGATCAACC
>CAZRNL010000447.1:2082-2761 GCA_964601395.1 uncultured Silicimonas sp.
CGAGAGCCTGCAGCCCTTCGGCCACGACAAGGCCAAGGTCGCCGCCGACTTCATCGCCGGGCTGCGCGAGCGGCCCGACGGTCATCTGGTGCTGGTGACCGCGATCAACCCCACCCCGGCGGGCGAGGGCAAGACCACCACGACGGTAGGACTGGGCGACGGGCTGAACGCCATCGGCAAGAAGGCGATGGTCTGCATCCGCGAAGCCTCGCTTGGGCCGAACTTCGGGATGAAGGGAGGCGCGGCCGGCGGCGGTTATTCGCAGATCGTGCCGATGGAGGACATGAACCTTCACTTCACTGGCGATTTCCACGCGATCACGAGCGCGCACAACCTGCTGTCGGCGATGATCGACAACCACATCTACTGGGGCAACGAGTTGCAGATCGACGAGCGCCGGGTGGCTTGGCGGCGGGTGCTGGACATTAACGACCGGGCGTTGCGGGACGTCGTGACCTCGCTTGGCGGGGTCGCCAACGGTTTCCCTCGCCAGACCGGCTTCGACATCACGGTGGCATCGGAAGTCATGGCGATCCTCTGCCTTGCGACCGATCTCAAGGATCTCGAGAAGCGGTTGGGTGACATGATCGTCGCCTATCGCCGGGACAAGACCCCGATATACGCCCGCGACATCAAGGCCGACGGGGCGATGACGGTGCTTCTGAAGGACGCGATGCAG
>CAZRNL010000448.1:0-2750 GCA_964601395.1 uncultured Silicimonas sp.
TGGTGTACGAGGCGGCCGGAATGCACGCCTCGCTCCTTGGCTTCTGCCACGAAAGCCTGATCCTGGGCGATGACGTGATCGGTCAGGCGCTGCGCTGCGTGAAGGGCATCGAGGTGACCGAGGAAACGCTCGCGCTCGAAGCCATGCGCGAGGTCTGCCTCGGAGGACCGGGCCATTACCTCGGGGTCGGCGATACGCTGGCGCGGATGGAGACCGATTACGTCTATCCCGCCTTCGGTGACCGGACCAGCCCCAAGGAATGGGCCGAGAAGGGCAAGCCGGACCTCATCGCCCGTGCCAGGGCCCGCAAGGAAGAACTCCTCGCCCAGCCCGTACGCGCCGCGCTCGATCCGGCAACGGAAAAGCGCATTCGCGACCGCTTCCCGATCCGTCTCTGAAGTCGACCCGGCTGGCCTTTGGCACACTTGCAGTGTTAGGGTGACGACCGATTCACGAGGAGCTGGCACATGCCGCAACAGTCGAGAGCAGGGGCAGAGGCCGAGAAAACGGCTGGTGACTTCCTGTCACGGCACATCTCGGGCAGGGTGCTCTGGCTTACGCTGACCCGTCCCGACCGGGGCAATTCCCTTTCTCTGGCCGCGATGGCGACGCTGTCCTCGGCGCTTGCCGACGCCGATGCCGATCCGGCTGTGCATGTGATCGTCCTTGCCGCCGAGGGGCGCATCTTCTCGGCCGGGCACGACATCTTCGAGATGTATTCGGGCGGCGACGCCGCGCGGACACGGGCCGAACAGAAAGTGATCCTCGAGGCATGCAAGTCGCTGATGCTTGCCATCATGCATGGCGACAAGCCGGTGATCGCCTGTGTCGGGGGCATCGCCACCGCGACCGGCGCACAACTGGTCTCGGCCTGCGATCTGGCCGTGGCGGGCGAAAGCGCGCGCTTCGCGTTGCCGGGCGTGAATTTCGGCGGGTTCTGCACCACGCCGCTGATCGGGGTCGGGCGCAACATCCACCGCAAGCACGCGATGGAAATGGCGCTGACCGGCGACATGTATCCGGCAGCCGAGGCGTTCCGTTTCGGCCTTGTGAACCGTGTCGTTCCCGATGCCGACCTCGAGGCGGAAACCGAGGCGCTGGCGCAAAAGATCGCGCGGCGCGGGCCCGAAGGCATTCGGCAGGGAAAGTCCGCCTACTACACCCAGATGGATATGAGTACCGAGGACGCCTATCTCTTCGGGATCGACCGGATGATCGACGCCTGTGCCTGCGACGACGCGCGGGAGGGGCTTGCGGCCCTTCAGCGCAAGGAAAAGCCGGTCTGGGACAGATGAACCACACGCGGGCGTGACTGTCCCGCCGGGAACCCCAGCAAATTCGATCCGTTGAAACGGTAAACCGACCGTTTTGAAAGGATCTATCATGAAACGCTTGTTTTTCCTGACTTCCGTGGCCGTCGGAGCCCTGGCTGCCAGCGCCGTCCATTCCCAGACCGACACGGGGGGCGCCCCGGTCGAGCAGGGCGCAAAGAACGTGCCCGAGTTCGAGCCGGCCTTCGGCGCGCAAACACGCGCTCCGGCGATTGCGGACACGATCGCGCTTGAAACCGAGGAGGTGGTCGACGGACTTGTCCACCCGTGGGGGATCGCCGTTCTGCCCGAGGGCGGTTACCTTGTCACCGAGCGCGCCGGGCAGCTTCGCGTGGTTCAGCCGGACGGGACGCTGGGCGAGCCTGTCGCCGGCGTGCCGGACGTGCTGAGCGAGGAGCAGGGCGGATTGCTGGACGTGGCGCTGGCCGAGGATTTCGCCGAAAGCCGCCGCATCTTTCTGACCTATTCCAAGCCGTTGGAGGACAACATGTCGGCCACCGCAGCGGCGACCGGCATCCTGAGCGACGACATGAGAGAGCTTACCGAGGTGCAGGACATCTTCGTTCAGTTCCCGGCAAGCCCGACGCCGATGCACTACGGCTCGCGTATAGTGCCCGACGGCGACGTGGTGTGGATCACGACGGGCGAGCATTTCACCGAGCGGGAACGGGACTATGCCCAGGACCTCGACAAGACCTATGGCAAGGTGGTGCGGGTCGCTCCCGATGGCTCGACGCCCGAAGACAATCCTTTCCTGCTTCAGGACGATGCAATCCCGTCGATCTATTCCTACGGGCACCGTAACATCCAGGGCGCGGCGATCCGCCCGTCCACCGGCGAGCTTTGGACGCTGGAGCACGGGCCCGCGGGCGGCGACGAACTGAACCGGATCGAGGCGGGCGAGAACTATGGCTGGCCCGATGTCAGCTATGGCGAGAACTACGACGGAACGCCCGTGGGAACAGGCGAGCCGCGCGCGGAGGGTTTTGCCGAGCCGCAGTATTACTGGGACCCGGTGATCGCGCCGGGGGGCTTTACTTTCTACGAGGGCGAGATGTTCGACTGGGAAGGCGACGTGATTGCATCGTCGCTGGTGCCGGGCGGGCTGGTGCGCCTGACGCTCGAGGGTGACCGGGTCACAGGCGAGGCACGGTATCTGGAGGATGTGGGGCGCGTTCGCGATGTCGCAGTCGACCGCGACGGTGCGCTTCTGGTGCTGATCGACGACGATCCGGGTTCGGTCCTGCGCGTGACGCCCGAGGGCGCCGATTGAACGCGAAGAAGGCCGCCTGGAGCGCCGGCGGCCTTTGTCCGTCAGACCGACATGCAGATGTATTTCATCTCCAGGTAGTCCTCGATCCCGTGGCGCGAGCCCTCGCGGCCCAGACCTGACTGCTTGACCCCGCCGAAGGGGGCTAC
>CAZRNL010000449.1:0-2745 GCA_964601395.1 uncultured Silicimonas sp.
CGTCGCGGCCGCGAGTAGGTCAGCGTCGCCCGTGCCACCAGCGCGCCCGCCGAGATCATGCGTACATCGCCCACAGCCAGTCCGCGCCCGAGTTTCAGCAGCTCCACGTTCGCCAGCAAAGGCATATCCGCCTCGGGCTTTCGCACGAAGTCGATCGACGCGCCTGTCGTCACCGCCAGCGCTTCCGGCCCGACGTGGGCGATGATGGCCAGGTAGACGGCGCAGTCAGCCAGAGCGAACAGCGTCGGCCCCGAGATCGTGCCGCCCGGCCTTAGGTGTCGCTCTTCCGGGTCCATCCTGATGCGCGCCGTCATCGGTCCCACGGCCTCGACGACGAATTCGTTCGCCATCTGTGGGAATTCGAGTGTCAGAAAGGTTTGCACCTCCTCGACCGAAAGTACCGGCCTAGAGGTCATAAAGCGCACCGAACTTCGCCTCGAGATAGTCCAGAAGCGGCACCTCGCTCGGATCTTCGCCCGTCGCGCGTCGGATGACGTCGCGCGCCTCGTAAAGCCCGCCGTGCCGCTGCACCTTCTCGCGCAGCCATTCCGTCGCGGGCGACGTGTCGCCCCTTGCGAGAGCCTCGTCCAGATCCGGAGCATCGCGCCTCAGCGCCGCCGTGAGACAGCCCGCATAGACGTTGCCCAGCGTGTAGGTCGGGAAATAGCCGAACAGCGCCTCTGACCAGTGCACGTCCTGCAACACACCGTTTGCCGGCCGGTCCACCTTCACTCCGAAATCCCGCTCGAATCGCTGGTTCCAGGCATCCGGCAGATCCGCCACCGTCAGTCGCCCTGCGATCAGTTCGCGCTCCAGATCGAAACGCATCAGCACATGCAGGTTGTAATGCACCTCGTCCGCCTCGGTGCGGATATAACCCGGCTCGACCCGGTTCACGACGCGGGCGAAATCCTCCGCCCCGATCCCGAAATCGCCGAAGATCTCGGACATCCTCCCATGCAGCCAACCGGTAAAGGCCGGACTGCGGCCAAGCTGGTTCTCGTAGATCCGGCTCTGGCTTTCATGCACGCCCATCGACACGCCGCGCCCGAGGGGAGTCAGCAGATAGGCGGGGTCTATCCCTTGCTCATAGGCCGCGTGTCCCACCTCGTGAACTGTCGAATAGAAACAGTCGAAAGGCCGCTTGGGATCGGTCCGCGTGGTGATCCGTACGTCCAGCCCGGAGCCGGACGAGAACGGATGCACCGCCTTGTCGATCCGCCCGTGCGTCAGGTTGTATCCGAAGGCCAGCGCCAGTTCCGTCGACAGTTTCAACTGGCCGGCCTCGTGGAATTCTGCCGTCACTCTTGGCACCGCCCGCTCCGATCCCAGCACCCGGTCGCGCAACGCCACCAGTCGGGGCCGCAGCGCTCCGAACATGGCCTCCAGTTCCGCCCCGGTCGCGCCCGGCTCGTAATCGTCCAGCAAAGCGTCGTAAGGGTCGCCCCCGTCCGCCAGCGCCGCAGCCTTCTCGCGCGCGAGATTCAGAACCTCCTCCAGCTTCGGCGAGAACAGTGCGTAATCGTCGTTCGCCCGCGCCTCGGCCCAGACCCGGTGCGCCAGAGACGTGGTCCGCGCCAAGGCCGCCGACAGCTTCGCCGGCACCCGTTGCGTGCGCACATAGCGCCGCTGGATCTTCGCCAGCTGCCGTTCCGCCACCGGCCCGTCAGCGGCGGCCGCCTCCAGCCAAGCCCCAATCCGGGGATCGGTACGGCGCGCGTGCAGCACCCCGTCCAGCGCCGCCATCTCCTCTGCCCGCTGAACCGACGCGCCATCCGGCATCACGGTCTCCTGGTCCCATCCCAGACGACCCATCACCTGTCCAAGCGCCTCGGTCTCGCGCTGGAACGCCATCAACTCCTCGTATGCGGACATCAGCCCCTCACGGATTGGGATTTGGGATATTGGGCAAGAAACCGGCCCCGCAGCACCAACACGAACAGGACCACAGCCCCGAACTGGTGCAGAAGAGCCAGCGCCAGCGGTGCGGAATAGAGCACGGTCATGATGCCGATGCCCATCTGAACCACCATCATCGCCATCATCGCGTTGAAGGCGAAGCGCGTATCGTCATTGGCCGAGCGGCGCGCCCGCAGCCAGACGACCACCGCGAAGACGAACAACAGATAGCCCGAGACCCGGTGCAGGAACTGCACCAGCCCCGCATTCTCGAAGACGTTGCGCCAGAGCGGCTCCAGGTCGAACGCCGTCGGCGGCACGATCTGCCCGCCCATCAGCGGCCACTCGTTATAGGTCCGCCCCGCGTCGATCCCCGCCACAAGCGCGCCCAGCAGGATTTGCAGGAACGAGAAGTGCATCAGCCCCGTCGCCATGCCAAACAGCTTCGGCTCGCGCGCGCGCCTGGACTGCATCAGCGTCGCTTCCGAACGTCCCAGAAGCATGATGTACCATGCAAGTACGCCCAGGATCACGAAGGCCAGCCCCAGGTGCGTCGCCAGCCGGTAGGACGCCACATCCAGCATCGAGCCCGTCAGCCCTGACGAGACCATCCACCAGCCGATCGCGCCCTGTATCCCGCCCAGGACACCGGGGATCAGAAGCCGCCCGGTCCATCCCGTCGGAATCTTCCGTGACAGGAGGAAAAAGAAGAACCCCGCCGCCCAGACCAGCCCGATCACCCGGCCCAACTGCCGGTGACCCCATTCCCACCAGTAGATGACCTTGAACTCTTCAAGGCTCATTCCCTTGTTCTGCAACTGGTATTCCGGGATGGCGCGGTACTTC
>CAZRNL010000450.1:0-2724 GCA_964601395.1 uncultured Silicimonas sp.
GCCCCCGCGGCGTGAATTGCCGCGAGCCCAGAGCCTCGAGCAGGCCGTTCGGCAGGTCCGGATCGGCCTTGTCGATCTCGTCGATCAGCACGACCACACCGTTTGCCGGATCGCAATCTGGATGCGGCTGGCTCGGCGGCACGGCCCTCTTCTCCTTTGCGGCATCCGCCCAGTTGAAGGCCCACCACAGCGGCCCGGGCTCCACATAGTTCTCGATGCCGAGCTCCTTGCGCCGCTTCGCCCCTTCGCCGGCACCGAGAGTCGCCATGAGCTGCGCATCGGCGAGCCGGGCCACGAGGTCCTCGGTCCAGCGCAAATCCCGCACCTCGGTGCGCGAGTCGACCACCGTCTGGCAATAGGCGCGCTTTAACTTGATGGCGGCCGCCAGCGCCAACTGCGTCTTGCCGACCCCGGGCTCGCCCCGAACCAGGAGCGGCCGCTCGGCCGCCAGTGCCGCATCGATCGCGTCGATGTCCTCGCTGCTGAACACATGCACCTGGCGATAGCCATCGCCGGTATTGCCCGGCAGCTCGATGGTGTCACCGGCGACGGCACGCACTCGGTTCATGTGACTTCCTCAGAAAGGCGAACAGTCTGAATCAAGCGGATCAGTCGTTCCATTTCGGCATCTAGTCGCACCTTGCTGGGATCGAGAGCAAGTGCCACTATTTCCGGGAAGCTCCTCCGCAGTCGAGATACACAATCGAGCATTCTGCCCGCTTCATCCGCCGATGTCGGCAAAATGATCGGAACATAGAATGATCTATCGTTGTCTTTTCTGCGCGCCTTCAGGCCAAATCTTAGCAGGCGAAGCGCGTCATCATCGAGTGCACTGCCCGAAGCCGCAACCTCGTCCCTAGACTTTCTAAAAAGGACATGGCAAAGCTCATCCTCTGCACCCGCGATGAAATTTTCGCTGTGGCTCTTTTTGACCCCTAATTGATCGTGAAGATGTCGAACGAAGTCTGTCACTTCGTCGCCGCCGGGTCCACTTTCCGGCGCGCAAAGTGGCAAACACCATCGTCCCTGGGGCAGCGCCACCGGCCTGTCGCGAGGCAAGTATTCGGGCGGCTGCTGATCAATTGCAGCAGCAATAATCTCAAGAAGAGTCAGGGTGCTTGCTGGCCCGCCAAGAGGTATTGTTGTTGGACTATCCCGATTCTCGATCATGTACGCGACAAGTCGCGTTTCATCATCGTTCAGATGCAGCAAAGCGACGAGCCAAGCTATTTGGCCGATCCGATCAAACTCGTCCGGGTCGTCGGAGCAGGCCGCTTTCTGAAAGGCCCTTATCTCGTGGATCGATGCTGGGCAATCGTGCGTTAGGGCGATGGCCGCGTCATTGACGTTGGTGGCCAGCCGGGCAGCGTTATCGCAGCGGCACTGTTGCAAAAGACCATGCAGCCGATCTCTCGACAGTCTGGAGAGGTGTTCCGCCAACAGCTTGCGAAGCGCTGCCCGGTGCGCCGACAACCACTCGGCGTCTGGCACGTACGTCCGCCACTGCTGTCTCAGCCGCTCGGCGAAGCCCGGAGCCTGCCAAACGCTGGAGCCTGGCACCGCTTTCGCGTACCTGTTCTGGTCCAGAGCCGATCGCGCGATCACAAGAACTCCGACGGCGCTCTTGGATCGCACGTCGATGACCGCCGCTCCCGATAAGCCACCCCAATCCGCGATGTTTGCGGGGCTCGCGGAGAGATCCACTTGGAAGAACGCGCCTGAGCCGTCCAGCGTGTGCATCCTTCCGCAAACGCGTAACTGCGCAAGTGCCCCGTCGATCCGAGCACCTGTTGGGAAGCCCTCGCTTTCACACTCGCCGTCCTGATGCGGTGACGAAGCAAGGTGCACGACATCGACGCCGGCGGGAAATCGGGCCTCGAGGAGGACCACGTCCAAATCATCGCTCTCCCAGGCAATTTCGGCCGGCAGGAAACCGTCCGCATTCTCGCCTGCCGTCGGTCCGAATCCTTCGGCTTTGCTGTGCCACCAGCGAACGAAGACATCTCCCGTAGCTCCCTCCGGCCGCACGACATGCCGTGCCGTCAGGATCAGCCCGCGTGCGACGGGAAAGCCGGTACCTATGGCATACCTACCGTTGCCTTTCCTGGCCTTGACGCAGATCGTCAGCTTCTCCCAGGACACGATCGATCCCTCGGCCGATCAATCCGTCTCGCCGGCAATCGGCTCCTGCGTGCCCCCTTTGCCAACTACCCGCAGCTTCAGCGAGAGCTTCTGTGTCGTGGCATCCGAGGCCTTGACCCCGGCATCGGCGCCGATGATCCACCACTTGACCCCGCCCTTTGCCTGCTTGTCGAGCCCGGCGACGACCTGGAACTCGAGCGAGACCTCGTCGATCAGGAACTTGACGCTGCTCCCTTGCCCCTTCTCGGCCACGACCGACAAGTCGTGGCGCAGCTGCGTCAAGCAGTCGGCGAGCTTGAATTTCTCCATTGTCTTCTCCCGAATGATCGAACCAGGCCGCTGTGGACGCCGCACAATGAACCCACGAGGGAAAGTATCATCATGCGCCGAGCGGTACCAGAAGGCACAAGTACGACGGCGCGCTACCGCTTGCGCCTTCGAGCATCGCTCGCCCTCGCGCAACAGGCAAGCGGCCGCTTCACCGGCAAGCGCGCCCAGCCTTCTCCACCGACCCGACCCCCGCCTTCGCCGCCAACTTCACCCCCACCCCGTCCACGGCCCAGGTCGAATCACTCGTCGTCC
>CAZRNL010000451.1:0-391 GCA_964601395.1 uncultured Silicimonas sp.
CCCAAGGAGAGCCGGTGACACGCATCGCCGGTCGGACAAAGCAAAACAGCCCGTAGAGGGCAAAAACGGAGAAATGACATGCGTCACGCACGGGGCTATCGCCGCCTGAACCGCACCCATGAGCACCGCAAGGCGCTTTTTGCCAACATGGCTGGGTCGCTATTCGAACATGAACAGATCAAGACCACGCTGCCGAAGGCGAAGGAACTGAAGCGCATCGCCGACAAGCTGATCACGCTTGGCAAGCGCGGCGACCTTCACGCCCGCCGTCAGGCTGCAGCACAGCTGAAACAGGACTCGCACGTCGCCAAGTTGTTCGACGTCCTCGGACCGCGCTACAAGGAGCGCGCCGGTGGTTACACCCGCGTTCTGAAAGCCGGTTTCCGTTATG